>JASFBI010000340.1 GCA_030149595.1 Desulfobacterales bacterium | reverse complement strand
AACGGCCTTATAGGCCGAATTCAAACCACGTTTTATAAACGTGGTTGTTGATTAAAATTAAATCAATAATGGATGCGGTGGTTGATTTTCTGATAAATCTTACTCTTTGTTTTGAAGATATAAAAATTATTCTGCTACATGTATTTAGAAAACCATCGGAAGGAGAGGAGCTTATGGGGAAAAATTTTTGACCTTGACAGAAAATTCTGGTTTTTGTTTAGTTACTTACAGGATTGGTCTCAGCCGTGGCTGTTGGGAACGCTATAAAAATTATTAATCATTTTCAGATTTGTTGGAAAGGTGAAAATATTGCTCGCAAAAATAGTCAGTGGAGCTGTCTTAGGAATAGATGCTTATATAGTAGATGTGGAAGTGGATATTGTATCAGGGCTTCCTGCATATACTACTGTGGGTTTGCCTGAGGTGTCTGTCAAGGAGAGCAGAGAAAGGGTGCATTCAGCAATAAACAATTCTGGATATATGTTTCCTACAGACAGAATTACTGTAAATTTAGCACCTGCTGATATAAAAAAAACAGGGACTGCCTTTGATCTGCCTATAGCATTGGGTATATTAGCCTGCTTGGGTATTATTGATAAAAATATTATTTTAAAATATCTGGTTTTAGGTGAACTTTCATTAGATGGAAGAGTAAAGCCTGTTAAAGGTTCTTTGGTAGTAGCTCTGGAGGCAAAAAACAAAGGGTATACAGGCATTCTTGTTCCGTTTGATAACAAAAAGGAAGCTTCTGTTGTCAGAGGAATAGATGTATATCCTGTAAAAACTCTTTCAAATGCTGTGGATTTTTTTAAAGGTTTGTATTCTATTGAACCTGAGAAAACAGAATTTGAAGATACAATATTAAAGAACAAGGAATTTTCAGTTGATTTTTCAGAGGTAAAAGGGCAGGAACATGCAAAAAGAGCTATGGAAGTTGCAGCAGCAGGAGGGCATAATGTAATTATGATAGGCCCGCCTGGTTCAGGGAAAACAATGCTTGTCAGACGTATTTTTACCATTCTTCCACCCCTTTCATTTGATGAAGCAATAGAAACTACAAAGATTTACAGCATATCAGGGTTAATGGGGAATAAAAAAGCTTTGATAACCAGGCGTCCTTTTAGAGCACCCCATCATACAATTTCTGATGCTGGTCTTATTGGAGGCGGACAAGTTCCAAGGCCAGGAGAAATCAGCCTTTCTCATAATGGAGTGCTTTTTTTAGATGAATTTCCGGAATTTAAAAAACCGGTTTTAGAAGCTTTGCGTCAGCCTGTGGAGGATCATTTTGTAACTATATCAAGGGCAGCTATGGCTTTAACCTATCCATCAAGTTTTATGCTGATTGCAGCCATGAATCCATGCCCGTGTGGTTATCATGGTGAACATGGTCACAGGTGCATTTGTTCTGATCTTCAGGTGCTAAAATACAGATCTAAAATATCAGGGCCAATGTTAGACAGAATAGATATACACGTAGAACTTTCAGCAGTTCCTGTAAAAGATCTGATGACAGCACCGGATGGAGAATCTTCATGTGAAATCAGAAAAAGGGTAAATGCAGCAAGGGAAATTCAATTTAAAAGATATTTGCGGTCAAAAATTTTTTCAAATTCCAGAATGAACAGCAGGCATATAAAAAAGTTTTGTAAAATAAACAAAGAATCAAGTAAATTGCTTGAATCAGCCATTGATAACCTGAGACTTTCCGCCCGTGCATACAGCCGTATTTTAAAAATTTCAAGAACCATAGCAGATCTTGAAGGTATTGATATGATCAACTCAGAGCATATTGCAGAAGCCATACAGTACAGAAGTTTGGATAGGAGATAATACCTGAATGTCTTGGCAGGTTATTAAGGAGAGTATTTTTTATTGTAAAAAAGGAATATAAAAGAGTTGAATAATAATATATTAAAAAATAATTATACTTCTATATTTGACTGGGTACTGTCAAAACAAAATTCAATAAAATCTTCTTCTTTTCCGACTTTTGAAAAATGGCAAATATTTATAAAAGAAAATAATCAAAGCTGGGCAGCTCCTGTTGACAGGGCTATATCAGAAGGGTTTTTGTCAGACAGGCTTGCCTATGCCTTTTCTGCAGGCCTCCAGGCTGCTTTTTACTGTCTTTTACCGGAGTTAGAAAAAGATGCGATTTTTAGCTTTTGTGTTTCCGAAAAACATGGTTCTCATCCAAGCAAAATCAAGACAAGTTTAAAAAAAATCCCAGGTTCTGAAATGTGGTGTATTAACGGGCAGAAACAGTTTGTTTCATGTGCTCTTTATGCAGATCAATTACTGGTTGCAGCTTCAAAAGGAGCAGGTGGTAAAAAGGGAAATATACTAAAAATTATTTTAGTAAAAAGCAATATAAAGGGATTGAAAATAGAACCTATGGGAAATATTCCTTTTATTCCGGAAATAAGTCACGGGCTTATAACCTTTGACAATGTCATTGTTGATCTGTCTCAGATTCTTCCGGAAGATGGATATGAAGATTATATAAAACCATTTCGTACCATAGAAGATATTTGTATTTATGCTGGTCTGTTAGGGTATTTATTTAAAGCAGCATGTAAATTTTACTGGTCCCAGAAAATTAAAGAACAAATTTTATTTTTGCTTACAGGAATAAGGAGCTTGTCTTTTTCTGATTTTAAAGATCCGGTAGTTCATATAACTCTTGGAGGATTTGAATGTCAGTTGAACAGTTTAATCAATGAGCTATCTCAATACTGGAATAAAGAAGATAAAGAACATATTCGCTGGCATAGAGATCATATTATACTTAATATTGCAGGAAATATAAAATCTAAGCGCCTTGCTGCAGCATGGCAAAATATTAAATAGGGTGTATGTCAACAGCCTAATTTATCCAATTTCTGCGTTAAAAAATAAATTTAATCCTCGGGATACAACGGGTATGCCTGTGGTTAAATTTATTTTTTTGCCTTGAATCTGAAGGAATTTTTATTCTGTAACAACCTGTCGACAGGCTGTTACAAAACACTACTTTGTCCAATTTCTGCGTTAAAAAATAAATTTAATCCTCGGAATACAACGGGTATGCCTGTGGTTAAATTTATTTTTTTGCCTTGAACTTGAAGAAATTTTCATTCTGTAACAGCCTGTCGAAGGGAAATGAGAACTTTTTTGCTTTTAAAAGAGGTTTTTTCCTATTTTATCAGCTGATTCATCTCAAATATAGGAAT
>JASFBI010000339.1 GCA_030149595.1 Desulfobacterales bacterium | reverse complement strand
TATGAAATAGCGTATTTTTAAAGTTAGAACCTTCAAAAGACACACCAGCAAGAAATGTTTCCTGAAAATAACTGTCTGTTATTTTACATTTTGTAAATTTTGAGCCCTTCATCTTTAGGTCACTGAAATTACAGCTGTTTATAGAACAATCAGTAAAAATAAAGGTAACTATTCAGGTACTTCCTTTGCCTTAAGAAGTTACGGAAGGAATGAAAGGGTTTCCCTTAATAGCAGATGTAATAGAATCAAGAATATTAACCCAAATTCCGGCTCAATTTGTAACATGTTGAATTAAAATCAGAAAAACCGCCTTTAGAAGCCATATTATGCTATATAAGCATCTATAGGGTTTTCTTAACTATTAATACATGTTATAAATTAGAACATGGATATTCAAAAGAATGCAAAGCTTTCAAAACCAAAAATTATCAGTACATACAACAAAAAACAGGCGTACTGGTATGTTTATTCTGATCAATCATACTGGGATCCTAAAAAGAAACAGACCAGACATATCCGTCATACAATTGGTAAGCGGCTAACCAAAGATGGGGATATCATCTACAACAATCGCTTCAAAGCAGAGCATGCCGCCCAAGCTCTTATACAAACAGAGATTTCAACTACAGAATTGATGGGAGAAACGCTTATCCTTGATTCAATTGTCTCGGAACTTAAGCTACACAAGCATTTGGTAGCAGCTTTCGGGAAGATCTCTGCAGATAGAATTACTGGCTTGGCCGAATATATTATTTGTACAAAACGAGCACCTTCCTGGAGTGGCGACTGGGCAGCTTACCGAAATCCCAAAATAGAAAGCATGAGTTCTCAAACAGTCTCTGAGCTTCTGTGTTCCCTTAATCGTGACAAACGGAATACATTTTTTCGTAGTTGGATGGAAGAAAACCGGTGCAGAAAAGGGTATTTCTGCTTTGATTCAACAAACATCGGAGGATACAATACCGAAACCAATCCATTGGTAGAGTATGGATATACCCATGGGCACATATCCTTGCCACAGGTAAACGTTGCTATCCTGTCCAGACAGGACACATTGGTGCCGATTCATTCGGTTGTCTACAATGGTTCAAGACATGACAGCACGACGTTGAAGAATCTCCTGGATGAGCTGGAAAAACTGGAACTACAAAATATCTGTATCACTCTGGACAAGGGGTATTACAGCGAAAAGAACATCGAACTCATTCGTAATAAAGGGCATGACTTCATTATTCCCATACCAAAGAGGGTTTCATGGCAGTATGATATTATCGACAGTATGAGAGATGAACTCTATACACTCTCAGCCAGGACTGAAGTAGATGATCATGAAGGCAATCCCCAGGTGATCCAGTGTCTCTCAAAGCCCATCATCAAAAATGGGCATCGTTATTACATCCAGGTAGTTTATAATCCTGCAATTAGAGCTGATGCGGAAAAAAAGTTTATTGAGTTGCTTGCAGGATGCAAAAAAGAATTGGAAGAGGGAGTTTATATAGAATCCCACAAGGATCTCTATGACCAGTTTTTTGATGTACGAGATACGCCAAAGAGAGGGCGGAAGGTAACAGAAAAAATTAGTTACACTTCGGAGTTCCAAAAAAACTATGCAGGATACTGGTGCCTTCTAACTAACAGAAAAAAACCGAAAAGTGAGATATATTCTGCTTACCAGCAAAGAAATACAGCGGAAATATTCTATGATACATTCAAGAACGATCTGAATGGAGATCGTATAACCGATCATAAGTTGGAATCCTACGAAGGGAAAATGTTCGTTCTGTTCATAGCCTTGGCAATCTTGACCAGACTGAAGAGAAAACTGGCTATGAAACGGAATGGCAATAAAACTCTCGGGAGACTGAAAACCTACTCTCAACTACTGTTTAGAATTAGTACACTGGCAAAGGTTTCATTCAAAGGAAAGTATAAACCAATTTACAGTACTCCTACAAAACTACAGACAGAAATTATTAACAACTTTGATTTAAAATGGCCTGGTTTAACCTAACATGTTATAACTTGGGGAGGAATTAAGGTTATCGTATATCCTCTGTTCTTCAGGTTTCATTTTTACATAGGAGAGTTTCTCACTCATCTCTTTTATACCAGATGCCTTAAAGCTGTCCTTTACTTCATGGTGCTTAAAGGAATAAGACCATTCATCCAGGGCATCTTTTACATTATCATCAAAAATATCCAGGGAGATTATAAAGTACTCAGGAAATACATTTACATCCTCTTTGCTGTTCTTGTCGTAACCTTCGAGAAATTTAGTATTTATATTGGCTTTCTTACCACTATGAAACCCAAAAAACTCCGTTTTACCATGGTAAACATAGTCTACAGGAGCTGCGTCCGGTGTTTCCACATTAAAGTACACAAGACTTACTGAGTAGACTTTTTTTACATTGCTGTAGTCTTCTCCTGTACTTATATTATCTATTATATCTTTTGATGTTCCATAGAGCAGGCGTTTAAATAGTCTCTGTTCTGGGGAGTATTGAACCTCAACTATTATGTGGTCTCCGCTTTCATCTATGGCCAGTAGATCTACACGGTTGTACTTCATAAACTCGTGATTCCGGTTAGACTCACTCTCTGCAAGAGATTCTATATTTATCTTCTGTTTCAGCAGTGCCTCTAAAAAACCTTCAAGAATTCCAAAGTTGGCTTTATCTCGCAAAACATTCTTTATTGCCCAGTCAAAACTGATTATCTTTCTTGATCCCATAAAGCCCTCCTATATAAAATATAATACGAAAAAAGGAATATTAAAACCTTTCCTTTCTTACTTTTATCTAATTGTAAAGCATGACAGAAATCTTTCTTGTTAATCCAAGTAATTCAAGTAATTCATTACCTTTCCCCCCGTTCTCCCGTCTCCGGTCTCCTTTACTCCCATCTCCGTCCTCCGGTTTTCCGTCCTCCGGTTCTTTTATAGGGGTTCGGCAAGTTTCAGAAGCCGGGCGGAATCGATGTTATAGAGTTTATTCGACATTAAAGAAGTGTCTCTAAATCTCCAATATCCAACTTTGTTATTTCTGCAACCTGTTCAATAGATATTCCGGAGTTTAGCATTGCTCTGGCAACCTTTAATTCACCCTTTTTTATCCCTTTCTCCAAACCTTTCTCCAGACCTTCTTCATACTTGTACTGTAAGGTTCCTCTATCTGAGGCAAGATCTGCCAGATATTTATCGTATATCCTCTGTTC
>JASFBI010000035.1 GCA_030149595.1 Desulfobacterales bacterium | reverse complement strand
TCAGCTTTTTTGACTACTTTGTCTTTCTTCTTGTCAGCTTTTTTGACTACTTTGTCTTTCTTCTTGTCAGCTTTTTTGACTACTTTGTACTGAACTTTGATCTTTTTGATCAGCTCATTAAGAGCTGCTCTGTATATCTTGTCATTTAAACAAATTGTTTTGAACTTGTCAGTGAACACAAGACTATCAGTTGCATCATTGAAGCTGTACAATTGTGACGCTTTATGATGTGTCTTGATTGTATGCTTAAAATGTCTTCTGTGTCGCTTTATAGTCGCTGTCATGCTTGTATCAGATTTTGCTGAACGATCGCATTTATGGTAGCAGTCTGTTACTTTCAGCTTGTTAACTATCAGCTCTGCAAGCTGTGTCATAGTTGCACTGTCTCTGTTATTACTCGCATATACAGCACTCGCAAGCTCGCTCATGCTCGTTATTGCAATTTTATTTTTGTGCAGAGTTCGTGTGACTTCTAACGCTTCTTTGAAGTCTGATGCTTTTGATTTGATAGCAAGCAATCTGATTTGAGTGTTCTTTGATACTGCTTCTTCAACAGCTTTTTTAGATACTGCTTCTTCAACTTCTGCTTTTTCAACTTCTGCTTCTGTCACTTCTTTTACTGATTTTGTGTCTGTCATTTTAATTCTCACTTTGCACTTTGTGCTTTGTTTGTTTTGAGCGAGTCACTCGACTTTTTTTATTTTCTCGCTCTCTCAGTAATTAGATAGTGTCACCGCCTCAGTTTTTTTCGGTGAAAAAGTAAACTCTCTTTTACATTCCAAAGTTTTTTTCGGTGAAAAAGTAAACTCTCTTTTACATTCCAATATAGAGACCACGCCCCTCTGTCGGACGTAATTTTTGAAAACCCCTCCTTTACGCCTCGTCCTTTTCGCCTCCTCCTTTAACTCGGTTCTTATATTTGGCAGGAATATTGGGCAAAATCCCCCTCCGTCGTATATATGCTTTTCTTGTCTAATTTAAACCCCCTCATTGACTTCCCACTTAAATCCTTGTAAAACTGATAATAAAACATAAAAGGAGGACGTGAGAATGAAAGATATTGGTGACATGACCTTGTACAAAGGTAAGTTGGGAGATGTTCAGTTAATAATGTGGGACGCCTTGCCCGACTGTTCCGAAGAGTGTTCAATATATGACGAATGCCCTTACGAAAAGAGACGGAAGAAATGTGAGATGCGCCGTAGGTATTTGGAAAGCGTAATGGCTTCATTGGAAGCTGGTGTTAAAAAGAAGGATGAAATAAGCTCCTTAACAATAGGTCTTCTTGTTGCTCCTTTATTCCAGTCATTGATAAGCTTTAAGATTTATCAGCACTCCTTAGGGCATGATGTGATGCTCAGAACGAAAGTACACCCTATCTATAAAGAGATACGTCAAGTCATCAAGGAGATATCTTCCTTGCTCAAGGACTTAGGTTTAACTGAAGGTGATAAGAAGGGGAACTACTTAAATGGGAACTCTGAATATTATGATCAGATGATCTCTAAAGGGAGGACTGTCTCATGAGTGATATATGGATGGACGATCACCAGAAAATAGGTGTTCTTTCTTGTAGGACGGTTACAGGTATCTATGCTCCTCACTTCTTTCAAATGCACCTTAAGGAGAACCCAGAAGAGGAAGAGTATTTTGACTTCCGAGAAAAGGAGTCCAACCATGACCCAAGAACTTTGTAGGAAAGAGCCCCTGAAGCTTCAAAGACGGAAGAAAGCTCCTATCACATACATCTCTGGTGGAGAGGGGTTTATTCTGTGGGTGGAAACATTTGTCAAGATAAAGATCTATGTGGACGGAGTGGCTGTTTGGTGTTCCGTCGGTGACTTACCTACCAAGCTGAACCCGGATACAGGAAGATGTTCCAGGGACATGTGGGACTTCCAGAAAACTGTTGCCCTGGATGCCTTGAAGATGGTGAACGGCAAGTTCATTAAGCGGCTGATCGTTCTTTGTTGGATGCGGGGTGAAGGTAAATCATTATTCGTTTGCCTTATCCAGCTTTGGAAGTTCTTTAACTTCCCTGCCCAACAGATCATGCTTGGTGCGAACTCTAAAGACCAGGTTAAGTTCGTCCACTATGATATCATGAGGGACATCATTTTAAACAGTCCCGCTTTAATTGGTATTGTTGGTGAAAGGAATGTTCAAGAGAAGGAGATCCGGCTCAAGAATGCCAAGGGACATATTGTTTCTATTATAAGGAGTATATCCAGTTTCAGTGGTATTGTATCCAACATCACTGGTTACACATTCTCCGAGATCTTCGATATGAACAACCCAAAGTTCTTCACTCAGCTTGACGGCAGTATCCGTAACATACCTAACGCATTGGGCGTGATTGATTCGACTGTGTCTACTAAAAGTCACATACTTTACAAGTTATATGACACGTGGAAGAAAGGACTTGACAGGACTTTACTCTTTTCCCACAGGGATTCCCCTAAAGCATCACATAAAGACTTCACCAACCCCGAGATGACCCAAGTCCAGTTGAACTCCTACAAAGCAAAGTTCCCATCCAGAGAGTTCGCCATGTATTTCAAGAACACTTGGAACGCCGGGGCAAAGAAGATGTTCACCGAGGAATCATTCCTTGCCATGCGGTATATTGGTTTCCGTAATTCCCTCGGTGAATATAATAAGGTTCTTGGCACAATTCAAGCTCATTTAAAAGCAAGAGAGGAAAATAAAGTTCCAGTAGATGTAGATTTTCAGGACGGTACGTACAATCAAATGAAAACGGACCTAACGCCTTTGTCTGATATTTATGAATTGAAAACGGACTTCAACCAACCAAGAAGTGTCACAATGGACGAGCTTGAAAAGTTGGGGGATGTTTTCAATACAGACTGGTGTTTAAGTGTTGGGGTGGACAGAGCCGACCCAATGAAACAGAATTTACTCCAAGGGGCACGGACTATTGTAACTTTAGTAGCTAAAGGATTACCGGGTAGTAAGAACAATCCCGCAGTTCTTCTCCAAGAAGATACTACGGTTTTGAAGTACATGTATTTTATAATTGATCTTAGGCATATTCAACATTCTGATATTAATTCTATTAAAGAAGTAATTGAAGGTTATTCTAATAAGTTTGATGGGGTTGATGCTCTTTGTACAGAAAGATGGGGAATGTGGGATATTGGTGAGTGGTGTGAAGAACTTGAAATTGAATTTTTCCCATTAACTGCTTCCTACCCTGTACAGAAGGAAGGGTTTTCAGAAATGTATGCTCTTATAAATGAAGGAAGATTGAAGTGCCCGCAGATTGTTATAAGAGGAAATAAGAAAGATGATTTGTTAGAAGAGGAATTCTTAATTTTTGATCACGACTCTATTAAGAAATTTTATGGTACTCCTGAGAAGAAGGAAAAGTTAGGTGTCCAAGATGACTGTCTTTTCGCTATAAATTGGGGGATCTATGGTTGTCGTTTTATTTCAGCCATGGATTTTAGATCCAGAAATGTTATAACTTCCCTTGGGAGTTATTTTGAAGATACCAAGTCATTAGTAGGGAATTATAAAAATGAAAACCTATGAAGAATTATACAGGTTTGTTTAAATGGAAAATAAGCAAGTACAGAAAGGATCTGTAGCCGGTAATATAATCTATGGTTATATTGAGATCACCATAGATTATATTAGTCTATGCTCATTGCCTTGCTGTGGAGTAGTTTAGATTGGAGTGTTTTTGGGGAGAACAGTCCCGCTTATATGTGCGGAATAATATAATAAGGAGTTCAAGATGAAGGAATTAACACAGGAAGAGTTCGATGCGGCAATCGACACCATGCCAGCGGATGTTTTACAGTATGCAGCCCAGGCTTTCGCACCATGGCAAAGTCCCACCAAAGAAAACAACCAGACTTTAGATGAAGACGGTTTTGCCATGGGTGTTCACACAGGTAACTTTAAAAAGTTCCCAGAACTGCAAAAGAGTTGTTGGGATAAGTTCAATACTAACCCACATCTTAATTCACATGTCCGAGATGTCATGGGGGGTATTACTGGTTATGGTTGGGATACTGCTTGTGAAATTCCAGAGATCCATGATGCCATATACGAGGAAATGTATGATATCAGGAACGAATTGTATAAAAACATTCCCAAATACGTTGCCAGGAGTGAAGTTGAGGGTGAATTATTCTTGGCATTAACCGTTCATACCGATGGCTTCGTTGAAGTTGATTTTATGGACCCTTCTTCTCTAAAAGGAGGCGGTGATTACGATTCTGGTATTCATTTTCATCCCCAGAAGCTTACAATGCCCATTTTTTATAGATTTAATATCAAAAATAACGCTGGAAAGGTAGAAACTCAAGTTTTTCCGTCCGTTTATGTTGCACATTACCCTGAATTTGGCACTTTGGTGAAGAAAAACTCCAAAATAACTGATAATCAGCTAAAATCAGCTAAAGGAAAAGGTAAAAAATACGACAAAATGGGCGGTTATAAAACATTTATTGTCTCTTGGGATCGTGGTTTTCTTACTCCCAGGAATTTATCTCACATTTCCACAACACTTGAATGGATTAACCATTATGTTAATCTCAAGAAATGGGAGATTGATCATAAAAAATCAGCCGGTTCTTATCTCTGGGTTGTCAGTTTAACAGATACAAAAGCTTTCCGTACATGGTTGAAGATGACACCTGAGCAGAAAAAAGATACAGGGTTGACTGCAAAGAAGACTCCCGGCGGTACATTGATACTTCCTCCAGGTGTTACCATTGAATGTAAGAATCCAAGTTTGCCTACTATATCAGAGCAAGACACTGATATCATGCACATGATCACTTCTGGACTGAATAAACCAGAAGATATGGTCACTGGTCAGACAAAAGGGGATACTTTCTCTGGTGTTAAAGCTTCCAGAGGACCTCAATCCGATAGACAGTTCCATGAAATTGCTTTCTTTGAACGGTTTATGAAATACGACTTCTGGAGAAGTATCTTTGTCCTCAAGAATAAGATGATTAATTTCTCCTTGAAATTTAAGGTCAAACAAGCCACTGAATTTAAAGACAAGAAACCAGTCTTTAAAAATGTCATTTACCCTCCCTGGGAGTTAATTGACTTTGACTTCCCAACGTCTGAAATTGGTGATGTTGAAGGAAAAGCAAGGGCCTATCTTGGAGTTAAACATCCAAGTGTTGTTGAAGTGCTTGGTATCCCAAGATCCGTCATTGCTAAGAAACTTGGTTTCGCTAAATACAACAAGAACAGGTTGCTCTATGAGACTGAGGAAGAGTTAATGCCAGATCTTCCATTAACTGCGGAACTGGATGCGATTCAAGAAGGTGCACAAGAACCAACTTTGCCAGAAAATCAAACTAAACCGGGAGAAGTAAAACCTGCCCCTAAAAAAGAGGATCCTAAAGGAACTCAAATTTTGAAAAAGAGGAAAAAATGAATATTTTTAAAAGAGATTATATTTTAAGAAAAGGTTCTACTTTTTTTGAGGTTATTTTATTAGAGGATATTTACATTACCTTAGAAGCTGGTGAGACTTATACAGTAGAAGGTGGCATGACACTTGTAGCAGATGATTCCGTTAAGTTTGCTATTGGCGGAGTACTATCGGAAAATAACACTAAGTTGACATTATTAATGACCTCTTCTCAAACAACTGTGGTAACCGATTTAGGTATTTATAATTATGCCATTGACATTGCCTTGTCAGGTGTTGTACAAACAATACTTGAAGGGTCTATGTTGCTGAAGGATGATGTATCTAAGACAGCTTAAATAATTAGAAGGAGGACACAGGTGAAAAAGTTTTTAGCTTCTCTATTGAATGAACCTTGGTTAATAGAAGAGGCCTGGCTTGAAATGATGGTTCAGAGTTTCCTAGGCGGTGACCCTACCGCCGACCCAAAAATGCTTGAGGTTTTAAAATCTGACCGTTTGATGGGTACTCGCTCTGCCACTATTAGAGGATCTAAAGCTATTGTTCCAGTGCATGGTCCTATTTTTGCCCGACCTAACTTCTTAACCGAATACTTAGGTATTGGTATGACTTTAACGGACTTCACACAAGATGTCCAAAAACTTATTGATAATCCAGATGTTGAATCCATTGTATTAGATGTTGATAGTCCTGGTGGAACAGTTACTGGAATAAATGAAGCCTCCAATTTTATTGCGGAAGTTTCTAAAGAAAAACCAATTACAGCTTATGTAGGTGGTGTAGGTGCTTCGGCGGCATACTGGCTTGCTTCCGCAGCGGACGAGATTGTCCTCGATGCCACCTCAAGAGTTGGGAGTGTCGGTGTAGTTGTTGCTTATCCTAATCCCCAGGAAGACAATGACGGTTACATCGAAATAGTAAATACCGCAAGCCCGAACAAACGCCCCGATGTTTCTACGGAGCAGGGCAAAAAAGTTATTACCGCGGAGCTTGATGATCTTGCCGATGTTTTTATCAGCACAATTGCTGGTAACAGAGGTGTTTCGGAAGCAACCGTAAGGAGTGACTTCGGAAAAGGTGGAGTATTGGTAGGCCAAAAAGCCGTATCTGCCGGAATGGCCGATAGGTTAGGCTCTTTTGAGGAGCTTATGGCAGAAAATAACGAATATGAAGAAGGAGATTTCGCAATGAAATTGACTGTTGACAAGCTGAAAGCTGATCATAAAGATGTATATGATCAGGTTGTGGCTTCGGTAACTCCGGATACTTCTGCAAGTGATGCGGAGCTTTTGTCCGCACAGGAAGCCCTTACCGCTTCTAAAGCAGAGAATACGGAACTCGCCGCAAAGTTGGCCGCTTCTCAGACAAGTGAAGAAGGTCTTTCCACCAGGGTTGTTGCTCTGGAAAAAAGAGATGTTCTCCGTGACGAGGAAGCCCTTAAAACTCAGGCAAGTGGAATCATGTCTGGTGCTTTGACTGCAAGTTCCATTCCGGAACGTATCCATTCCAAGGTTACCCCGATTGATTATAATAAACATATGACGGATGGGAAATTGGACGTTGCGGCTTTTACCGCTGCTGTCAATGTCGAAGTTAAAGAATGGGAAGATACACTTGGTTCGTCTGAACCCATTCAAGGCATGTCCACTCCTCCTAAAACAAACGAAGATACCTCTGCTGATGCAGATGTTGAACGTATGTTGGGTCATATTCAGACTAAAAAGGAGGCATAAATCATGGCCATTAGATCTGATGCCCGTTTAGGTGGTAGTATTCCCCAACATAACAGAGTACCGCAAGGACCTGGGATTAAACCTCTGTTTCACAGTGTAAGGGATATTGCTTTGATCTTGGATAAAACTGTTAAAGCTGGCTATGGTGCTGTCAAAGCTGGAACGGTGATGTCTGTTTGTTCCATTACTGGTAATCTTTATCCGTACCCAGAAACCCTTGTTGCTTCCAATAACACCAATGCTAAGGCGTATCTGGTTGCTGATGCAACAGCGTCTACAACTGTACTTGTGGGGATTGAAGATTCTTACAAATTTCAGGTTGGTGATGAGTTAATTATTGGTGGGGATTCTTTTGAGGATCTTGGTGCTATCGTATCTATTGACAGAACTGCTGTTAATGGTACGCAGGCTGCAATAGTTGTCACGGATGCGGTGGCGACCATTGATGATTTAACCACCGCAAAATATGCCAATGTTTTCATTAATAGTGCTGGTGCTTCTACCCCGTTCTCCGAAGCAAAATTCGTTCTTGATGCTGATATTGACTCTGGTACAGGTGAATTTGCCATTGGGGCACTGACTTCCGTTGTTCTGTCAAATGCTATTCTTTATACCGCTTCGTTGATTGGGTATGATGCCGCAGCCAAAGCAGATCTTGGTAGTGTTGATGATGGTCGTTTTACAATATTGAAATAGGAGGGTAACAACATGAAAGGTTCTGAAGGTATCCCCTCTCTGAAACTGGAGACACTGAACAAGCTTATCTCTAAACTGGATAAAGCTCCCGATATGTTCTTCTCCAATTTGTTTCCGACAGTGCAGTATGACTCGGATACAATAAGATGGGAAATTGAATATGGTTCTGCTGGAATGACTCCGTTTGTTGCCCCTGGTACTGTGGCACCCGCAGTTGGTGTTGACGGTCTTGGTGAAGCAAGTGCAAAGGCGGCATTTTACAAAGAAAAGATGTACTTTGATGAAGAATTTCTGAACAACATGCGGGAGCCAGGTTCTTGGGCCACGTATCAGTCCGCAGAGCGTAAGCTTGCTCGTGGTACCAAGAAACTTGACTATCGTATCCAGCGTAGGCGTGAATGGATGATGTCTCAGATGTTCAGTGAAGGGGCTTTCTCCTATATACAGAAAGGCGGAGCAAAGTTTACCGTCAATTACGGAATCCCTGAAAGTCATAAAGTGACTCTTACCGGTAACGATGCGTGGGACGTTGTTCATGCAGACAGTAACCCGGTTGAAGACATTTTTGATGCCAAACGTATCCTGGCTGATGATGCCGGGGTATCATCACTCGTTGCCATGTGTAACAGTGAAGTTCTGAAAGTCCTGATGTTCAAATCTGCTATCCAGGATCTTCTCCAGAAATCTGCATTTGGTAATGGCGATCTTTTTGCCCAGCCCGCTCAGGTTCTTGGTACCCTTCTGGGTGTTGGTCCCCTGGTCATCTATGATGATCTGTATGAAGTCCCTGCATATCTTACCGGGCCTGTAACTGGTGGTGTTACTACCGTTATCCCCGTTGATGATGCTTCCGATTTTGCTGTTGGTGGAGAACTCCGCTTCTACAACATGGCTCAGGTGAATATCTGGGAAGACTCCACAATTTCTGCTGTTGATGTTGAATTGGGTACGGTAACTGTTGATACCGCTCCCGTCAATTCATATATTGCAGGACAGGACAAGGTCACCATGAAGAAAAAGTTCATTGCGGACAATAAATTCTTCATGTTCAGTACCACTCAGGACGGTGAAAAAGTAGGTGAGTTCATGGAAGCTCCTTACGGAAACAACCGGCGTTGGGGTAAATTTGCAGACACCAAAGATGAATGGGATCCCGAGGGTATGTGGCTCCGGATTCAGGATAAGGGACTCCCCGTTCTTTATCATCCGGATACAACTTTCACTTACACCGTTTATTAATGTACATTTGATGTATTAGAGATGGGACACTTCGGTGTCCCATCTTTTTCTAAGGAGATACAATCATGATAGTTGTGAAAACCAAAGCCACCCTGAGAATCAAAAAAGGTACAAAGAATCAGATTGTTCCCATCGGTTCTGTTTTTCGTGGCAGGTCAATTGAAGATCTTCCCCAATGGTTACAAGAGCATATAACGTACTTCCGCAATACTTCACGATGTAACACACTACTTATTAGAGAACATGCGGAAATTGCACAACCAATCGCTCCCAAAGGCGGTGAAAAAGTCGTAAGAGTTGTCAAAGAAGTCAAAGAAGTCAAAAAAGTCAAAATCCCCGAAGAAAAAATTGATTTACCACCCGCCGAAGAAGGTCTTGGTCTAATAGATCCAAAGATTGTCATCCCTGCTGAATCAAAAAAAGAAGTTGAAGAATCGAAAAAAGAAGAACCGAAAAAAGATACAAAACCAAAGGTTAAAGCGAATCTTAAAAAAGAGACAGCCAAAGCCCCAAAATTGAGAAAAAGAACACCTAAATAAAAGAGGTTCTAAATGGCCCTTACAAATGAAGAAGAATTGGTAAGTTTTGTTAAAGACGTTATGGGCGCCTCATATGAAAAAGTTTCCAATGACGGTTTCAAGAGGGCTGTTACCCAAGCAAAAGCAGAACTTCACTGGGACTTTCCCATTACCGATTCTTTCAAAGAGTATTGGATGGTAGAACGGACCAAACGATTTGTCACTTATATACTTCTTTTTGAATCCGCCCATAAATTTCAATACAAAAAAATCAGTCTTCAACACAGATTCTCCCATTATATGCAATTGTTAACCATGATGGATATACAATTTA
>JASFBI010000034.1 GCA_030149595.1 Desulfobacterales bacterium | reverse complement strand
TATCTCTTTTTGCCACCCAGCATTCTGCCAATTACAAGACGCTGAACTTCAGAAGTACCTTCTACTATCTGAAGCAATTTTGCACCTTTATAAAATCTTGAAACAGGACACTCTGTCATATACCCATATCCACCATGAATCTGAAGAGCATCACTGCACACCTTTTCAACCATTTCCGAGGCATACAGCTTTGCTACTGCTGCCTCAAACCTGTGATTTCGTCCCTGGTCCTTTAACCATGCTGCCTTTAAATATTGATTTCTGGCAAGCTCAATTGATACTGCCATATCAGACAGCTTAAACTGAATAGCCTGAAAATCAAAAATTTTTGTCCCAAACTGTTTTCTTCCCATGGAGTATTTTAATGCCTCATCAAAAGCTCCTTGAGCCAAACCTACAGCCACTGCAGCAATACTTATTCTGCCTGTTTCAAGGACAGCAAGATGTTGAGCAAAGCCACGCTCAGGATCTCCAAGAAGATTGTCTTTGGGAATTATACAATCGGATAAAACCACTTCATGTGTAGCAGATGCTGTCCAGGCCATTTTTTTGTATCTCTTGCTGAGTGAAAAACCAGGAGCATCTTTGGGAACAATAAAAGTAGCTATTTTACCATTTTCAAGTTTGGCTGCAACTATTACAAGTGAAGCATTATCTAACCCAATGTTTGTTATAAACTGCTTTGTTCCATTTAAAATATAGTCATCTCCTTTAACAACAGCAGTTGCAACCAAAGATCCTGCATCTGAGCCTGAATCAGGTTCTGTTAAAGCAAATGCACCAATTTTTTCACCTTTTGCAATAGTAATAAGCCATTTCTGTTTTTGTTCCTCTGTTCCAAATTCATATAGTTCCTGTGCCACAACACTTGTTGTAACATCTAAAAGAGTACCCATGGGTGCATCCACTCTTGAGATCTCTTCTATACATATATGCATTCCAACCCAATCACCACCAGTACCACCATACTCTTCTGGAAATGGAATCCCCATTAATCCAAGCTCACCCATCTTTTCTATTAAATCATAGGGATATTCACCAGTCTCTTCCATCTCTTCGGCTCTGGGGCCTATCTCTTTTTTTGCAAATTTCCTGACTTCATTGCGAATCATCTGTTGTTCTTTTGTTAAATCAAAGTTCATTATCATTCTCCAAAAATACAAATAAAAACTGCAAATTACACTCTGTCAACACAGAAGAAATTTTCATTCCTTAATAGCCTGCCATGTAACTAAGTACCTGAATATTCTGGTTTCCGCTTCTCTATAAAAGCACCTATTCCTTCTTTTATATCATTTGTAGCAAAAAGAATTTCAAAGCATCTTGCTTCATGGGTTAAAGCTGCATCCAAATCCATACGAATCCCGTCATTTACCGCTATTTTACTTATTTTCAAAGCATACCCCGGCCTTTTGGCTATTTTAGCTGCCATTTCAAGTGCTGTCTCCATGAGCAGATCATCGGGAACAACTTTATTTGCCAGGCCAATGCGATAAGCTTCCAAAGCATCAACAGGATCACCCAAAAAAAGCATCTCCTTTGCCCTTGCAGAGCCTATAAGCCTTGGTAAACGCTGGGTTCCACCACCTCCTGGAAGTGCTCCTATCTTTATTTCAGGAAGACCGAACTTAGCATTTTCAGCGGCTATTCTAATGTCACAGGCAAGAGCAAGTTCACAGCCACCACCCAAGGCAAGACCACCCACAGCAGCAATTACCGGTTTTTCCAGTTTCTCAATCCTGTTAAATACCTTATGTACATTAGAAACATATTTATGTGCATCTATTACACCTTTTAAAGCCCCAACCTCTTTTAAATCAGCTCCTGCTGCAAAAACTTTTGAAGAACCTGTAATAATCAATACAGCTATATCATCATCTGCTGCAACTCTATCAGCTATTTGATATAATTCAGCAAACATCTCATTACTTATAGAATTTAACTGTTTAGGCCTGTTTAATTTTGCAATTGCAACACCATGGTCATATTCAAAAACTACTGTTTTATAATCCATTTTACCCTTTGTCATATTAAAATTTCAAAATTAAGACTTTAAAAAACAGACCTAACGGATTCAGGGACATATCTGTTTTTACAATAAATATTTAATTCTGCGAAAGACCATTAAAAACGATATCGCATATATCTTCCGTAATTTTATCCACATCTATTTTTCTATTGAAAATAATTTTTGATATACAGCCCTGTTCTATGGCCCCCAACAATACTTCCCGTATGGCAATGGGATTAAGAGTTTCCTTTATTTCACAGTTTTTTATACCTGTCTCTATTATTCCAAGAATATTTTTCACATGCAGCCTGATCAGGTTACAAGCATCACTGGAAAAATAATCGGGGGAGTTTCTTACTTCAATTAAAAGCATTTTTGCAAAAACACGATGTTTGGCATAGCTGTAAACACTGGAGTGAACGATTGCTTTTAATTTATCAAGTGACGATAACGAACCTTCTAAGTCTTTTTCAACCTTAAAGAGGAACTGATCTATATGCTCTTTTAATACCTGATAAAGTAAATCACGCTTATTTGCAAAATATTTATAAATCAAACCTTCGGTTACACCTGCAGTCTTTGCTATATCCGATGTAGTAACAGAATTAAATTCTCTGTCTTCAAGCAAAGTTCTTAATGCTTTTATTATTTTTCTTTTCCCAGGAGGATATTTTTCATCTATCAAATTTTCACTTTTTAGTAAGTAAAACTCACTTACCTTTTTTTAAAAAGTTAAAAAAAGTATCTACTTTTATAGAGTATTAAATTGTATGCATGTATAAAATACACATATTTATTTATTATAAATATGTCAAGCTTTTTATATGGTATTTATAATTATACTTTTAAGCAGACTTAAATGAGCTGTTCATAATATATTATCTATCTTAGTATAATACTATGATAGATAATATGAGAATAGGCTGGGATTATTTTTTTAAAATTTGAAGATATTGTTTATTTTAATATATTTTTATGAAAGTTTAAAGTGGATAAATAATCATCCATTGTCTCCTGCCTTCTTATGAGTTCAACTGTACCGTCTCTTCTTAATAAAAGTTCTTTTGGTCTTAATCTGCCGTTATAATTAAACCCCATGGCAGAACCATGAGCACCTGTATCATGGATAAAAAGTAAATCACCCTCTTTAAGTACCGGTAAATTACGCTGAACAGCAAATTTATCATTATTTTCACATAAAGATCCTACAATATCAACCATATCTCTTTTCTCATTTTTTCTCCCTGGCACAGTAATATGATGATAGGCTCCATAAATAGCCGGACGCATTAAAGAAGACATACAGGCATCAACCCCTACATATCTCCTGTAAATATTTTTAAAGTTTATGGCTTTAACCACTAAAATACCATGGGGACCCGTTATGTACCTGCCACTTTCAATAAAAAATTTAGGGCAATAACCATTTTTATGACTAAATCCTGACAAAAGTTGAGATATTTCACTTCCTAAAGAGACAATATCAAGGGGTCTGTCTTCAGGTCTGTAAGGAATCCCCAACCCACCTCCTATATTAATAAATTCGACAGAAACAGATAACTCCCTGTTTATTTTCTCAACTAACCCAAGAAGCATTTCGGTTGTCTTTACCATATACTTATAGTTTAACTCATTTGATGCCAGCATGGTATGTATGCCAAACCTTTTTGCCCCCCTGTCCATGGCCTGACTATATGCCTCTATTACCTGATCATGTGAAATTCCGTACTTAGCTTCAACCGGATTACCTATTATATCATTACCTTTTCTGCGATCTCCTGGATTATATCTAAAACAGATAAGCTCAGGCATTTCAGGAACCTTGGATATTAATGAAATATCATCTAAATTTAATATACAACCACCGTCTGATAAAGCATTATCAAATTCTTCAATGGTTGTATTGTTGGAAGTAAACATTAGATCACTGCCTGTACACCCTGCCTGCCTGCTTAAATAGATCTCAGGAATTGAGCTGCAGTCAAAACCAAACCCAAGCTTTCTCATAATACTCATTATTGCAGGGTTTGGTAAAGCTTTCACAGCAAAAAACTCTTTAAATCCTTTTACTTTAGAAAACGCTTTAATAAGATTTTTCCCTGTTTCTCTTATACCCTCTTCATCATAAATATGAAAAGGTGTTCCAAAATGGTCTGCAATTTTTAAAATTTTTGGTGTAATACGCTGTTCAAATCCACTTGACATCGGCATAACAAATACCCTTATATTTTTTTACACAACAAGTTGTTACAAAACACTAATTTGTCCAATTTCTGCGGGGAAAAATGCCCGTATGAAACTATCTTTTTAATTTTTATATTTTTGGTTTTAAAAATCTCTTCAAATATTTCATCTGGAATCTCTTCAGGAATTCCCCCATAGATATTTTTTTTCATTTTCCCTCACAAAATTAACTGCTTCAGCCTTATCTGTTATTATACCAAAGTCCTGCAATTCCCTCATTTTTTTAAGAATAGTACCCATGTGAAAACCAGGTTTTATACCAATTCTTATCAAATCTCTTCCTGTTATAATACTCTCTTTATTAACCACCGCCCTTATCTCATTAAAATACTTTTTAACATATTCTGTTAACAGGTTTATTTCTCTGTTTTTTTGCAGATGCTCCAAACAAAAATCCAAATCTGTTTTTGCAATTATCTCTGCAATCTCAATTATAATAAGGCAAACCATGGTATTTTTAAATTTCCCTGAAAACTTTATAAGATTTTTTGTATTGTTTTCAGATATAAAAAGACTTTTTACCTCACATCTGCCATTTATAAGAACTTTCAAAAACCCCAGATCTCTTCGGGACAGCTTCATTAGCTTTCCGATTTTCAGATCTATTTGAAATACCTGCATATCATCTTTTAAAAAAAGAAAAGAGCTTTTATGATTTTTTCTAAGATCATATAAAAGAGCTGTAAGTTTTAGCAGGGGTAAATTATTACCTTCCAACAATATTTTTTTTATATTTTTATGCCATGGATAAAAAAGCAGATATAAATTATTTATAATATTTTCACAATTTTTCAAAATCTCTGTACTTTTTTTTTCTGCACAACTATCCTGTTTTACAATAAGTCTCTCTTTTTCAAAAAACAGTTCCCTGTAAAAGATGGTTTCCCATATACCCATTCTATTTAATTCATTTATATTTTTTGCACAATTTTTTGTATTTAAGATTTTAAACAGCTCGCTGGTAATTCTTTCATATGAAACAGAAGTAATAAGATCTACATTTTCTGCAGCAAGTTTTTTAGTTTCAATATCAATACTAAAACCTGTCTCTGATGCAAACCTAAATGCCCTTAAAATTCTTAAGGGATCTGAAATAAATGCATCTGACCTGCAAACTCTTATTATTTTATCTTCAATATCCTGTTTTCCATTTAAAGGATCTAAAATTTCATATGAGTTTGCATTAAAATCCACTGATACAGCCATGGCATTTATAGTAAAATCCCTGCATTTAAGATCATCTGATATTGTATTTCCAGACATTTCAGCAATATCAATAAACAGACTGCTGTCATTTTTATCAACAATACGATAACAAAAAGCTTTTGCTTTTTTACCAAAAAAAACAACAGCACGGTTTTTATCTCTACCTATGATATTTGCCGCTTTTTTCGCATTTTTACACACAATGTCAATATCTGATATTTTTCGACGCAAAATACAATCCCTTACTGCTCCTCCCACAATATAAAGCTTTGGAGTACATTTTTTTTTTACAGGCCCAAGCCATATCTTTATAAATTTTCCAATCTCTTCCATAAATTTTTTTTTAATAAAAGTTGATAAAAAATATTAATTAACCTTAATTAATAAGCTATATTTTTTTCAAAAGAAAGTATAAATCAAAAATTTCATTTAAAAAAATAATACCTGTACAAAAATATACATAGTGCCAGGCAGGTTGTTACGGAATGAAAATCTGAATCCCCCCTGAAAAGTTTACCACAACAAATCATAAAGGAGACGTATTATTTTACGCTCTTTCATATAAAAGAGGTTGACTATAATATATATTTGTATATAAATTTTAAATAAAGTATAATCTGGTTGAAATTTATATGATTAATAAAAACCTGTCTCTTTACTGGCATTTTCCTTTTTTTAAAAAGCAAATAACTTAAATCTGGATTTACTAATGTGAAAAAATTTATAGATACAATCCCGTTATTAGTTCCAAAAATAAAAGATATAAAAGATATAATACTAACCAATATAGTTTTACTTGGCCAGGTTCCATCTCCTACTTTTCATGAAGAACAGAGAGCAGACCTGCTGCTTGAAAGATTTTCCTATTATGATATAGACGAATGCTCAACAGATGGTTTTCAAAATCCTCTGTGTATAATAAAAGGCACCTCAGAAATTAAACCGCCTATTTTTGTTATTGCACACTTAGATACTTTTGCCAAACTTGATACAGACCACAATTATACCATAAAAAAAGATTCCATAACAGGCCCGGGTATAATTGATAATTCAACAGGTATTGGAGTTTTAGCATCACTTCCTGAAATTTTTAAACATCTTCATATGAAATTTGAATCAGATATAATACTTGCCGGAGTTGTTCATTCTCTTGGCAAGGGAAATCTTGCAGGAATAAGATATCTTATGGATAACTGGAACAAACCCATAAGAGGTGCTATCTGCATTGAAGGCGGAGAAATTGGAAGACTCAATTATTATTCTAACGGAACAAGGCGTTGTGAAATAGAGTGTAATATTTCAACAACAATAGGCTGGGAGCATAAATTCAAACCCAATGCTATTTTAATTTTAAATGAAATTATAAATGAAATTTTAAAGCTTGCCCTCCCCCAGAGGCCAAGGGCAAGAGTAATTATAGGCAAAATTTCCGGCGGATTTAAACATGGAGTAATAGCATACACAGGCAGACTGGGGTTTGAAATCCAAAGCGACTCCGATAAAATGGTTCAATCAATATATAATGATATTAAAGATATTGTAGAAGGTATAAACTACGAATATCTTGTAGAGCTTAAATTATCCACCATAAGCAATATAAAAGCATCTTCCTTAAAATATAATCACCCCCTTGTTAAAAATTCTGTGGCCATTATGAAAAAACTGGGAATTCAACCCATAAGTGATCCAAGCAGTTCAGAGCTGTCCATACTTCTTTCCCATAATATTCCTGCTGTTACCTTGGGAATAACCCATGGAGAAAATTACCATTTAACAAATGCAACAGTTGAAATTGAGCCTATGTTCAAAGGTATTGCTCAAATTATAAGTACAATAAAAATTATAGATTCCGGGATTTGTGATGAAAAATAACTGGATTGAAACTAATACATTTCATTATTCTGATTTTCAAAACATAAACAAATTAGTTGAAGTAAAAAAACAGAGAGGTCTTTCCATATCCCTTTGTCTGCCTACTTTAAATGAAGAAAAGACCATTGCCAAAGAAATAGTAATAATGAAATCAGAACTAATGTCAAGATATCCCCTTATAGATGAAATAATTGTAATAGATTCAGGATCAACAGATAATACAATAGAGATAGCAAAAGAGTATAATGCTGATGTCTACGAAGCAAATAATATTCTGCCCCATCTGGAAAAATATACAGGCAAGGGTGAAAATCTCTGGAAAGCACTGTATATTACCAAAGGAGACATAATTGTTTATCTTGATGCTGATATAACAAATATACATCCAAAATTTGCCTATGCATTGATAGCACCTCTTATTCTAAACAAAGAGATACGATATACCAAAGCTTTTTATGAAAGACCGCTTGCTCTGTCTAAAATGCATATCAGGTCATCTGGTGGAGGAAGGGTGACAGAGCTTGTAATAAGACCTCTGTTCTCTCTTTTCTTCCCGGAATTAACACAAATTTTCCAACCCCTTTCAGGAGAATATGCAGGTTACAGGGAAGTTTTTGAAAACATACCGTTTCCCATTGGGTATGGAATAGAAACCAGTATGATTTTGGATATTTATGAAAAATGGGGATTAAATGTAATAGCCCAGATAGATTTGGATAAAAGAGTACATAGAAATCAAGATACAAAAGCTCTCGGTAAAATGTCTTTTGCAATAATAAAAACTTTTTTAAAAAGAGTTGAAAAATTAGGGATAATTGATTTAAAAACAGATTTGTTTGAAGAGATGATCCAATACAGTTTTGCCAATGAAAAATACAATTCAAATAAAATCACAATAGAAGAACACGAAAGACCTCCTATTATTGAAATAAAAGAGTACATGGATAAATTTCACAAATAAATGACAAGAGAAAAATTATTTCATAATTGTGTAATAATTTTTCTCTCTTCCCTACACAAGAAGATACGGTCCTAACTGATCATAATCATCAAGGGAAGTATATTTCGCACCAACAATATATACCTTTTTTATAGAAATAATTTTAATCTGTTTTTTTATTAATGACCTGTTTACATCATCTAACACAAATTTAATATCAAGAACTGCACCCTCTTGGAAATTTATTTTTTTTTGAACTTCAAATTGAATTCCTGCCCTGGATATATCTTTTACAACTATATTACCTCTGATATGAGTACTTTCAGCCATTTTATAAGATCCTGTTAAATGCACATTTTTCCTGTAATATTTTCTTCTTTCAAGATATGCATGATACCTGAAATTGCACTTTTTACACCTGCAGTTAACACTAACCTTGGAATTGTATTTCATGTATCTTGATACATCAGCAGTTTTTGTTGTTTTGCATTCAGGACAACTAAATAAAGCCATATTTTCAACATTTACAAAAACTTTAACTTCCATACTGCCTCCTTTTCCTACATTAAAAAATATGGGCCAAGTTCATCATAATGATCCAGTGATAAAAATTTCAAACCTACTTTTTTACCCCTTAGTTCCACAACAACAGCCTTTTTTTTTATCAGCGTTCTATTGTCATTATCTAAGACAAATTCCAGACAGACTTTTTCATTTACTTTACATAAAGGAGAGGTAAAGGTTTCAAAACCTATTCCTGATCTGGATATATCCTTGACAGTCATACCCCCTTTTTCATCTTTATTATTAATTAGAAAATAAGTTCCTTTTAAATTTGTAACTTTCCTGTAATATCTCCTGCGCTCAAGAAAAGCAGGATATTTATAACCACATTTACATTTACAGTTAATTTTAACCTTGGCTTTATGTTTTATATGCTTTGATACATTGACAGTTTTTACTGTTTTACAACCAGGACATGTAAACGTTGCCATATCTTCTGCATTTACAAAAACTCTGACTTCCATATACAATCCTTTTATATAACCGGCATGACCGGAGCATGGTTATTCTTTATCGGCCACAACAAAAAATGAAAATCGCATGATTACAGTCTGTTGGACGGAGTTTCATATAAACCAAGCCGCCATATTATTATATTTCCCCTTTTATATCAGAAACAAGTCTAAAACCCAGATTACTGTATCCATCTGATTTATAGATTGTATCTCTACTTGCTGACCTGCATCCCTGAGCATAGGTTTCCCATGCACCGCCCCTTACAACATATAAGTCTTTGTCCTTAACTGATGCTGCATCCATTTTATAGCTTTTATATATTTCGCTGCACCACTCACTTACATTTCCATGCATATCATATACATCAAAAAAGTTTGGCTTAAAGCTTTTAACTTTTACAGGAGTGTTTCTAAACTCTCCTTTTGGGCAGTTATTCCAGGATGTACCTGCATCATAATTTGCTTTTTTATCAGAAAGGCAATTACCAAAAGAAAAGCAGGTTTTTGTTTTTGCCCTGCATACATATTCCCATTCAGCTTCTGTGGGCAATCTGTAATTTCTTTTCTCTTTTTTATTTAACCAGTTTAAAAATGCATTTACATCATTATAGGAGACACAAGTAACAGGCAAAGAGTTATTTACACTATACCCGGGTTCAGCCCAGTTGCTGTCTAGATCGGAAGAGCA
>JASFBI010000033.1 GCA_030149595.1 Desulfobacterales bacterium | reverse complement strand
TTAGAGGCCGCTTTTTTAAAAGAGACCAGCTCTTCATTTGATTTTACAACCCATGAAATATCAAAGAAATATACGGACCTGCCACCTGCAAGATTAAAAACCTCTTCTGATTTAAATAAAGAAATAATAATGCCTGATCCCATTCTGCCCTCTTTTTATGATTATAGAAAAAGAGTAATGAGTATGGAGTCTTTTTCCAGCCTGCATAAAAGAAAAAAAAATAAAGATCAGCTAAAAAACATGGATTTTTATCCAAATGTTGAAAAAATAAAGGAAAACGATGAAGATAAAACCGATGCAGATGAATTAAAAAATTTACAAATAATAAACAAAACACAATTGCCAAGCAGTGCAGATATAGGGCTTATGTTCCACGAAATACTGGAAACAGTTGATTATCAGAAGGCAAAAACCAGCATAAACGAGTTTCTTGAAAACAGTGATGTAGATAACCTTATTTCAGGGAAAATAAAAGAATATTTTGTGGATCCAAAGTGGAAATCTGATATCTCCCAAATAATTTTTAATGTTCTTACAGCAGAAATACCTCTGCTTAAAGATTCTTTTAAATTAACAGATATAGATTTTATAAACAGACAACATGAAACAGAATTTTATTTTTATTTGGATGTTCAAAATAAAAATTTGGATGTTCTTGATATAAAAGTTGAAAATTTATCAAACGGATCTTATGTAAGGGGAATTATTGATCTTATATTTTCTTTTAAAGGTAAGTACTATATAGCAGACTGGAAATCTAATTTTATTGAATCAGGTTATAAAACAAAATTCTTAAACATTGCCATGGATGATTTTGGATATAAACTTCAATACAAAATATATACAATAGCTCTTTTAAGGTGGCTTGGCAAAGCTTTGGGCAATGAATTTGACTATAAAAAGCATTTTGGAGGAGTATTTTATTTTTTTATACGGGGAATGAGCAAAGGAAAAAAAGAGGGTATATACTTTGTTCCACCGGATAAAATTGGAAATATTGATGCTCTGGAAAAAGAGATTATTAGTCACATATGATTAATGAAATGCTTATAAAGTTTCCAGATGACCTGTGTAATATTTATGCTGTTTTAGCATCAATATTTTTTCCGTCTTCCTTATCCATAAACCAGATAGGACATGACGGACGGAATTTGCAGTATATTTTAGGGTCATTGCATTTTGTACACTCTTTACACATATATATATTGTGTTTCATACATAAAAAAGAAGTTTCTCTATCAGGATGATTTATACAGTATCCCATGTTATTTATTTGAAATTGTTTGTGTGTGTTTTATCCCTTTTTGGGATCCTATTAAAAAATAGATAATACATCCTATAAAAGGGATAAGTGATATTAATGCCCACATAATTTTATACCCCATGGAACCAAAATTTTTTTTTGAAATATCTAATATTGCCCAGCATGTTGCCATATAAAATAAAACACCTGCTGCTATAATAATAATTTCTATTCTCATTTTTTTAAAATCTCTGAAATCTCTAATATTATATTTACATAATAATTACTGTGATTGTAAGAATATATAACTTTAAATGCTTTTTCCTTGTCTATTTTTGCATGCCATCCTGATTTTTTTAAATAGTTGGCAATACTATAAATAGCATCATCATGGTTAAAAAGGTCAATAGTACCATCCTTGTTACCATCTTTTGACAAACGAACAGCATTGGTAGGCATGAACTGACATATACCCATGGCACCGGCATATGAACCAAAAATATTTGCCGGATCAATATTTTCTCTTTTGGCAAATACAAGCAGCCCTTTTAACTCAGAATAAGCCCATTTAGACTTTCTTTTAGACCATTTGTCAAATTTTTCTTTGCTGTTTGAAGAGTCTGCATATTTTTTCCATAAATTTTTTCTTGTTTCAGGATCAGAAACAGAAGCCATGCTGGAGAGAGTATTTATTATTAATCTGTCTCCTGTATAAGTCCCAAGTCTTGTTTCAACGAGGATAATAGCTGTAATAACACTCTTATCCACTCCAAATTTTTTTTCTGCACTATTTAAAGCTTTTTTATGACGGATAATATATTGTCTTGCTTTTTTTATGGATTTTTTTGATTTAAACTGATTGTAATTTAATTTGGTTTCATTATGCCTGAAAAACAGAGAAACTCCCACTGGGTCAAAATAAACATTTTTCCTTTTATACAGTTCTTTAATATATGTTCTGTTAAATCCATCTTTAATTAATTTTTTTTCAACTATTGTCAGAGGTTTTTTTGTTTTTTCAAAAGAGTCTGCATATGTGTAATCTGTATTAATAATAAAAAAGAGCAAAATTATACAGAAAATTGATAATAAAAGAATAAGTGGCTTTGGCAGTCTGTTTTCCATTTAGTAATAATACCTGTATAAAATTAAAAAGGGTTTTTAAAAGTCTGCTTCCAAGTTTTATATATCTATCTTATAATCAAAATTAAAAGCAGTTTCAATAATTTTTTAAGTCATGGCAATTTCATATTTTTTGCGATTTTTAAATCCACAAAGATGGGAATATCCAGCAGATTTAATAAGCTTTTTTGCAAGGTCAAAATTTTGCCCTACTACATTGGGATGATGTGCATCAGATCCTGCACAGAGGCTGATATTTTTTTTTTTACACTCTTTGATAATTTCAAGATCAGGGTATATTGCTGAAACAGGATGATATATTCCACTGGTATTAACTTCTATGGCAATATTTTTTAATGCAACTTTTTCCAATATATTATTTATCTGTTTTTTAAAAGATTTTACAGGATACTGATTAAATTTTTTAACTATATCAAAATGACAAATTAAATCAAAATAATCAAAGGAAAGCATTTTTTCAAGCTGTTGATAATATTTATGATATAAAATATCAGCATCAAACCTGCAAGCAGATTTTGCATACTTTCTGCTCACTATATTTATATCATTTAAAAAATGAACAGAGCTTCCTATAACATCAAAATTATATGTATTAACGATTTTATTTATTAAATCAATATGTTTAAGATTAAAATCAATTTCGAGACCTGCTTTTATTTTAATTTTTTTTTTGTATTTATCTGCAAAATATTTCACAGCATAAAAATACATGGGAATCTCATTCGTATTCATGGACAAAATTTTTCCTGAATCACAAATAGTGAAGTGATCTAAAAAACAGATCTCTTTTAAACCAAGAGAAACAGCTTTTTTTATATATTTATCCATACCTTCTCTTGCATGATTGCAAAGAGGTGTATGTATATGATAATCTATTGACATATAAAAATTTGTTAAAGAGTAATTTTATAAAAATGTTTTGGTTAAAGTTTTAAATTAGATCATATCCGAATTGAGCAAAATATGTAAATAAAAATATAGCTTTTTTAAATAACAGTCAAAACAAATCATAAAAGAGATGTATTGGTTATTACTTTCTTTCATATAACATACATGGTAGATTTATCTGTCACAATGAAAATTGAAACTCTCATAATTACGGTCTGTTGGACGGAATTTTATATAAAATATTTAAAGGTGTTCAGGTTTGAAAAAAAAGATTAAAAAAGTCTATTTTTGCAGAGAGTGCGGTTATAAAGCTGCCAAATGGATGGGTAAATGTTCTGAATGTGGAATGTGGGATACAATTGTTGAAGAGACAGTAAAAACATCAAATCTTTTTAAAAATCCTGCCATACAGCAAAATAAATTTTATGCAGAACCTGTTCCCATTGATTCTGTGGATATTACAGATGAGGTTCGCGTTTTTTCAAAAATAGGAGAGTTTGACAGAGTACTGGGGGGCGGGCTTGTATCGGGGTCTTTAATAGTGATTGGAGGTGATCCTGGCATAGGGAAGTCCACACTTATGCTCCAGGCTCTTTTTGGGTATGCTTCAATGGATTATAAGGTTTTTTATGTATCAGGAGAAGAGTCTGTTAAGCAGATAAAGATAAGGGGCAAAAGGCTTAATTCTTTATCATCCAAGCTTATTGTAGTTTCTGAAATTGATCTTGACTCTATTTTTAATATGGTAAAATCAGTACAACCAGATATTCTTGTGATTGATTCCATTCAAACCATGTTCAATGGAGATATTTCATCTGCTCCCGGAAGTGTTTCCCAGGTACGGGAATCTACAATGCGGCTTATGATTTTTGCAAAAAAAACAGGGATAGCTGTTTTTCTTGTGGGTCATGTTACAAAAGATGGAACTATTGCAGGACCTCGTATTATGGAGCACATGGTGGATACGGTTTTATACTTTGAAGGGGATAAGGATAACATATTCCGAATACTAAGGGCCGTTAAAAACAGGTTTGGTTCAACAAATGAGATCGGTGTTTTTGAAATGAAAGAAGCAGGACTTTTTGAGGTGAAAAATCCATCAGCTGTTTTTTTAACAGAGCGTCCTGAAAAAGAGGCAGGTTCTGTTGTAACTGCCAGTATGGAAGGAACACGTCCTATTTTAGTTGAACTTCAGGCTCTTGCCAGCAGTACAAATTTTGGAACTCCAAGAAGAACAATTCTTGGTCTTGATCAAAACAGAGTTGCTCTTCTTGCAGCTGTTATGGAAAAAAAACTTGGTATGCATCTCATGGGACATGATATTTTTATGAATGTTGCAGGTGGTGTCAAAATTAATGAACCTGCTGTAGATCTCGGCATTATAGCAGCCATAGCTTCAAGTTTTTTGGATACTCCTTTGGGAAATAATACCATTGTTATGGGTGAAGTTGGATTAACAGGAGAGGTAAGAGCCATAAGTCATGCTGAAATAAGAGTTGCTGAGGCAAAAAAAATGGGATTCACTAAATGTATTTTACCCAAAAGCAGTTTAAAACGCATGAAAAATATAAATGGAATTGAACTTTTGGGAGTTAAAACTGTTTCAGGAGGTATAGAAGTTATGTTTTAAATAACAGCCATGGGCAAATCTGGATTTTTCACCCTGATTTACCCACAACAAATCATGAAAGATACGTATTAATTTTACATTCTTTCATAAAAAAAAATAAAAAAAGGGGAGGTTTTTTGAAGTTAAACAAAAAAATAGTTTTATCCTTTTTATTTATGTCTGTATTTTTCTTAAACCAGACAGAATCTGCCGCAGATATTTTTATGTCTGTTGATCACAACGGAAATCTTCATTATACTAATATCCCTGTTGCAGGAAAAGGCAGATTGTATTTTAAAGAACAAAAAATAAACTCCCTTGGTCTATATTCACACACAAAATATGATCATATTATAAAAAAAGCTTCAAAAAAACATAAAATATCTTTTGCATTGGTAAAAGCCATGATAAAGGTAGAGTCGGATTTTTGTTTAAAAGCTGTTTCAAAAGCAGGAGCCATGGGGCTTATGCAGATTATGCCAAAAAACTTTAAAAGTTTAGAAATAAATGATCCCTTTGATCCCATGGAAAATATTAATGGAGGTACCTTTTATATAAAATATCTTCTTGAAAAATTTAAAGGAGACCTTTCCCTTGCTTTAGCAGCATATAATGCAGGACCTAATGCTGTTTTAAAATACAAGAGCATACCTCCTTTTTCTGAAACAAAACAGTTTGTAAAAAGAGTTATGAAATATTACTGTACATATAAAAAAAAAGAAAAAACCTTATAATGAAAAATAACCAGTCACTACAAAAAACTTTGGAAAAACGTATTAAGCGGCATGTAATTGGAAAGACTAAAACATTTTTTGCAGTAACACCTCCAAACCTTGAATATCTTTGTAAAAAAGAACTTGAAGATATTTTACCGGATATAACAGATATGCGTATTGAAATCGGAGGTGTTGAGTTTTCCGGAAAGCTGCATGATTGTTATTTTGCCAACTTAAAGCTGTCTACTGCAAATAAAATTTTAATGAGAATTTTAACCTTTAAAGCATCAAATTTAAGACAGTTTGAAAAAAAAATATCTGATATTGCATGGGAATTGTATCTACCTGAAAACTTGATAACCAAAGTAAATGTTACAACAAAAACATCAAGAATTTATCATAAAGGAGCCGTATCCGATTCTATATTAAAAAGCATTGATACAAGAAAAAACAGTGCTTTTTTTAAAAAGGCAGATAAGGTGAAATCCAGCTGTATGCAGATTTTTGTGCGTATGGTAGATGATGTATGCACTATCTCTTTAGATACCAGCGGAGAACTGCTCCATAAAAGAGGAATAAAAAAACATAAAACACCTGCTCCTGTAAGAGAAACGACCGCGTCTTCAATACTCGCTATTGCAGGGTATGACATAGAGGAACCTCTTATGGATCCCATGTGCGGAAGCGGGACATTCTCTATAGAAGCGGCATTAAAACAGTGTAAAATCCCCAGGGGCTGGAACAGAGATTTTGCATTTATGGACTGGCCCTGTTTTAGTGAGAAAAGATGGCTCTATATAAGAAAAAAAGAAGCTGAAAATATCTCTTTATTAAAAGATGTAAATATTTTTAGCTCTGACATTAATAAAGACAGGTGTAAAACATTTGAAGATCAGATAAAAAAATTCCCCTTTAAGCCTGCTATTAAAATCTCCTGCATGGATTTTTTTTTATTTTCTCCAAAACAGGTAACAGGTAAAAAAGGGCTTGTTGTTATAAATCCACCCTATGGCCACAGAATGGGTTCAAAAACTCAAAGCAGAAAACTTTTCCAGGGTATTTTTAAAAAACTGAATATGGATTATCAAGGCTGGAAGTTTGCTGTTATTACTCCAAAGTATATATCCGTAAAAAAAGATTTTAATTTTAGCACCATCTCTTTTACCCATGGAGGTCTTACGCTTAATCTTCTTTATGGGAAAATATAGAGTTTCATATGACAAGATTTTATTCTTATTTTCCTTTAATCTCTTTTTGCAGCAGCTGTTTTAGTCCTGATAGAGTACCTTTCCATACAGCATCTTCATCAACCATTATTGCAACAATAGTGTCTTTTTCAACACTTACTTCAAGAACTATTTCATGCTCTCCTACTTTAAAAACAGCCTCTCCCCATCTTTCTGCCGGCATTCCTGTTGCTTCACAATCATAATCAGTTCTAATCTCTCCAGTCATTCTTATTTCACTCAAAACTATTCTCCTTTTCTGTTTTAAAAAAGGTTCAATTTTAAAACCTGTAATCTTATAAAGCTTACAGGTTTCTAACACCAAACAAATTTTTAAGGATTTTATATTACAATTCTGTAAACAACAACACTTTTGGCAATTATTGTATGGCTATTTTCACAAACAACAGAAACTTCACTTATAAAAGATTCTGCTTTTTTACTTAATACTTTGCCCAGGGCAATAATATTATCTCCCTTTGAAAGATCAAAAAAATTCATCTGTATTGCAGGTGTTGATGCTTTATGAAGACCTATTGAAATTGAGGCCCATGCAGCCATGGCTCCTGCTGTATCAGACAAAGCAGTAATAATACCTTCGTGGAAATTTTTCCCATCAGTGGAAAGTTCATTTCTAAAATCGAGTTTTATTATGGATGTTCTGTTATCCATATGGAGATAATTCATTCCCACATCTTTGATAAATCCCTGTCCAGATGCAATTTCTGCCATAGGACTGAGCATATATGGTTTTTTATAAAAAGTTTCCCAGTTAATGTTTTCAGGATATATTTCATACTCTGGAGCAGGTTTCCTGCTGTATCTTAAGGTAACAATCCCCCTTGCCACAAACACACTGTTTTTTTTCAATATGTCTATGCTTACAAAGGCAAGTTCTTTTCCCTGTTTTAATATTGTACCAACAGCAGTTACAGGTTCTGAAACAGCTGCTGAAAGATATTGAACATCTTGCTGAATTATTGATATCTGATAATTGTCAAGTTCTGTATCAAGAGATGATAAAATTAGATACTTAGCTGTAATGCTTATTAGAGATGCATCAATACCACCATGCAACACATCACCAAAATCTGAGTTTTTCTCAATAAAAGGCAGATCCAGTTTTAATGTATCTTTACATATCTCTTTTAATTTTACACCAAGCCTTTTATGATAGGGTACATTGTCAAAGTATTTATAAATATAATCTTTGCTCATAAAAACAGCCTCATTTCAAAGTATTTTCCGAAAAATTAAATATGGTAAAATATAGTTGAATTTCTGGTTGTCTGTTTTATTTTTTTTAAATATTTTAAATATTTTAAGTGTGCAAAAGCTTCTGATGTTGCAAACCATTTCTGCATAACAGGAAACAGATCCCAGGAGTTATAACTAAGAGCCCATGACATATTTGCAGCAGTTTCAAAGGGGTTTTTTTCTCCCTGTTTAATAATAGTTAAAACTTCATCCAGCCTGTTTTCATGATGGGCAAAAAGCTGATTTACTCTTTTATTACAATCTTTAAAAACATGTCTGTGCCCTGGAAGAACCACTGATACATTAAGAAGTTTAATTTTTTCAAGACTTTTAAAATAGTCTTTTAAGGGATTATCATCAAGTGACCACAAAGATATGTTTGGCGTTATACTTCCTAATATGTGATCTCCTGAAAAAAGTATTTTTTTTTCAGGTTCAAACAGACACATATGCCCTTTGGTATGCCCTGGTGTTTTAAGACATTTTAAGCTGTAGTTTCCAATATTAATAACATGGTCTTCTTTTATTATTTTAAATGCAGGCTATGTTTTAGGACTGTATTTTGTACCAGGATGATCTTTAAAAGCCTGATTCAGACTTTCTCTGCCAAATCCGCTTATATTGGCAAAATCCGCCATTTTATCAAAAAAATCATCACTTTTTAAAATATCTGCATCAGGTTTATTAAAATAAATTACAGATGAATCTGATGCCAGGTATTTAACAAGACCCATATGATCTGCATGGAGATGGGTTATGAAAAAATCGGTTTTATTAAGATCAATATTGTGTTTTTTAATGGCATTATCCATTGCATCTATACAGAGTTGATGCTTCATGCCGGTATCAATTATAAGATTTCTGTGTCTGTTTTTAATAAAATAGGAATTAACTGCTTTTAGTGGGTTTTTTGGAAGAGGTATTTCCACTTTGAAAATATCTGGTAATATTTCTTCACTCATTTAATATTTCCTTTTACAATGGTTTTAAGGAATAAAAACTTTAAAATTAAGCAGACAAAAAAACAACGCAAATATAAAAATCAAAAAGATAAAGGTCTTATAAAACCAAACCATTACCTTTTTTTATATTATGAGACCTTTGAATAATAGCAATTTTCAAAGGTCTCGTCTCCACGATCTGTTTAATAATAATTAAAATAAAGGCGATGTTTTGCATTATACAAAAGAACTTAAAAAAGGAAAAGTCAACCTTTTCTTTTGCTTTTTTATTGACGATATAGAATATAAGTGTTATTAACATCTTTTTTGCAGGTAGATTAAAATTATGTATCATTTAAGATTAATTTTTTCTCCGGCTTTTAACATTGTGTTGTTATTGGAGATGGTGAAAAAGTGAGTACTATTATTGAAAATAATAAACGTTTTTCTGGTATAGCATCGGATTGTTATTCTTGTGTTATAAATCAGGCTCGGTCGGCAGCTTGTTTTGCAAAACTTACCAAAGAGCAGACCAGACGTATTATTACTGTAGCCCGTATAGAGCTGGAAAAATCTAAAACAACTCATCTTCTCGTACAGCATATCGTTCGTCGTGTAGCAGACGCAATTATTCAGGAACAAAATGAATCTCCTGATTTTGATATTTATGCAGAGGTGAAAGAAAAATCTAACATCTTGTCTTTGACTTATGCAGATAAATTTCAGAAGAAGATAGACAATAGTAAATCTCCATTTGAGACAGGTTTACAGATTGCAGCAGCAGGAAATATTATAGATTTTGGAGCAAAGAATCATGATTCTATTGATTTGAACAAAGAGCTTCAATTTCTTGATCAAACTCCCTTTGATCATTATGATATCAAACTGTTTAAAAAAGCACTAAATGGTGCTTCAACACTTCTCTACATCTGTGATAATAGCGGAGAAATTGTTTTTGACTCATT
>JASFBI010000338.1 GCA_030149595.1 Desulfobacterales bacterium | reverse complement strand
ATTCTCAAAGTCATTGGTGCTCTTGGTTTAAAATTGCATGCAGAAGCGATTCAAACGCCTGTCTAAACAGCCCAAACCAGCGGGTGAACCGGACAAGCAAGGGGCTACTATTAAATATTGAAAATAATTGGGGTCAAACCTTGAATTGTTAATTCAATTAACATTTAAACCCTTATCGTATAGATATTGTAATTATGGCAAGATAATGTCGACAGGCTGTTACAGAACTAAACAAAATATTTTTATACACAATATACAGTATAGCTTATTGCAAAAAGCAGCTTATAGTGTATATGAAATATTAAAATCTGCATTCCGTAACAGCCTGTCGACCTACTATTTTCTTTAGGAACATAGACGAAATAATTTCCACAACTATACATCACAGCTTCAATCCGCCTTTGCCCGATTTTAAATCCCATCTGACCCAAATCTATGCACATGCTTAGGTAAGTTGTTTTGTTTACGTTCCTTGGCAATACACCTAATTATTGACAATTAATATATCGTTGTGTATCCCTTATTGAGAGTAAACACAATTATTTTTAATATAGGAAGTCTAATGAAATATATTAATTTATTTAAAGATAGTTTTTTTACATTTTTTTCAATATTGGGTGCGGCATGGATTGTTATCCAAATTATAGATTTTTTTTGGGGAAATCATATTTCTTGGCTTAAAGCAAATCCTACCTTTTTGCTTATTTTATTTATCTCTTTTATTTATTCTGCTGTAATAAATTACCCATTTAAAAAAATACGCATTAAAATATCGGGTACAGAAGCATATTTAACATTAAAGTATGGGGATATTTTAACTGGTGAAGGGCATATTGCTGTTGCGTCAAGTAATTTTTTCAATACTTCTTTGGATATTATTTCTGGGAAAAGCTTGTTGGGACAAATAATTAATTTTTTTTTCAACAATGACAATTCAAATATTGAAGAAAAACTTTTAACAGCTCTTGCGAATATAAAGTACGAATCAGTTATTGTCAGTAGAGGTAAAAATAAATCTTATCCGATAGGAACAATAGCAAGTGTTGAGATTAATAGAGAAAAAAAAGTCTTCTTGATGGCGATAACCAAAATTAGTGAAAAGAATGGTCATGAGTACATAGATTCAAACATCTCTTATGTTCACAAAGCAATAAACAACTTATGGGACAAAGCAGAAAACGAAACTGACAATGGTATTTTAAATATAGTTCCCTTTGGTTCGGGCATTTCAAAAATTTTTAATAGGAATGTTGAGTCTATTCTTTATATTGTTCAGTCTTTTATTGATAGGTCAAAAAAGAAACGACCATGTTCAGAACTCATTGTTTATATAAAACGTAGTGATATTTGCCTAAATGAATATGTTGAATTAAAAAAAATAATAGAATTCCTTGCTTAATTGAAAACGCACAACCAGCCAGTGTACCTGACACCAAAAGCCCGCTCAGTTTTTTCTTTAGCAACTTCAGAGTAAACATCGCTTTTGCGAAATCATCATTGACTTTTGGCTCAGGTGACTCGCACGTTTGCAAAAATAAACATAATCTTTCGCAAGCTAACTTATTAATATTTATTACAAAAACAATTTAGAAATATTGAATTAATTATGCTCAGGCAGTTATAACATCCATTATAAAACCAGTTATTTGAAGAAACCCATTACTTTCCATCATAAAATATTTTGTTATTAGATCATTTTATAACAAAATTAATAAAAATCTTGACAAATATTTTCTTTAGTTGATATTTACATAGTTTGTTTATCCTAACAATATAAGCTTAAACAATTCACTGTTTTTATAGTAATTTAAAATAAATTTCCTGGAAGTATCAGAATATAAAAAAACAGTTTTTTTAATTAACGTTATAAAAAAATAAAGGACGAGGTATGAATACAACATTTACCGGCATTCAAGATTATTGCCTAAAAAATTGTGATAATGCCAGCTGGATCTGGTCAGATAACAACATGGGGCTATCCTGCAGGAGCTTTTGCTCCTGTGGGAAAAAATATTCTTTATCCCACAGGGTTTGTAATAAAAAAATGATTCTATTCCTGTTTTGCTTGGCTGGTGAAATTAATCTGATTGTTGCAGATAACCATCAAAAAAAGAAGCTGTCTGTAACTGCTAACACTTATAGTATTTGCTGTGTTCCTCGCAGCAAACAATATTTCTTTAAATATCCGCCTGCAAAAAATGTTCAGATTTTTTGGATTCTCTTCCCTTATAATGCCTTCACCTGTATTTCAGGAAAGAGTGAAATGTCTGCAAAACTGCAAAATCTAATAAAAACACAAAAAGCATTTTCACAAGTAAAATACAGTTACACCAAAAATGCTTTTTAATATCAGCCAAATATTAAACTCCTCACAGCACAGATCTGATCAGAATTTTTTCTTTATAGCAAGAATTATGGATTTGATTAATTGCATGCAGTGCAATCTGCCCGAAAAGATCAGAACGCATATCACCTCTCTTGAACAACAACAGGCAGAAAAAGCAGAAGATATACTGAAAAATAATATTGAAAACCCGCCTTCTTTAAATAATCTTGCAGAATGTGTTGGGGTCAGTCTTGCCAAATTCAAACTGCTTTTTCCAAAAATATACGGGATGCCGCCCTACTGCTACCTTCGTAAACTGCGTATGGAAAAAGCCATGGAGCTTCTGAGCAATCGGGAAATGAATGTAACTCAATCTGCATACGAAGTCGGCTATAACAGTTTAAGTCATTTTTCCACTGTTTTCACAAAACATTTTGGAATAAAACCTTCTAAAGTCCACTCTCTATCCATGATTAATAATTTACCTGATAAATAGTCACTGAAAGGTTGTTACAAAACACTATTTTATCCAATTTCTGCATCAGAAAATTAATTTGACCCTCAGCAGGCTGTTACAGAATGCAGATTTCAAAAACCCATATACAATATAACCGTCTAAGTAATTAAATTATTTTTCCCGATAATTTAGTTACTTATTAGGATTGGGATCAGGCCTGGCAGGATTAATAGCCTTTAAAAGAAAAACCAATCAGAACAGATGCTAATATAATTTTATAATGCATTCCCCTGCAGGGCAGACATAAGACCTGCCCTGCACATTATTTTCACCGTTTTGTTTTTCACACCATGCATTTGGTTTTCCGTAGGGGCAATCCCTTGTGGTTGCCCTATTATTAATTATAGCCTTATCCGTTATTTTTATAGCCTCACCCGTTAGCATTAACATATAAAGTTAGGTATATAAAACTTA
>JASFBI010000337.1 GCA_030149595.1 Desulfobacterales bacterium | reverse complement strand
AAGCAACAACAGGTAAGAGTATCCAGACAGCATTTATCTATTCAAATAACCTTAATTTTAAATAACCGTATATGCTTATGATATAAAACATAGCGGCCATAGAAGGCATCCGCTGAACTATATACGTTACAGCCTGAGTCTGAATTGGGTTTGCCGCCCATAGAGCTGATACTAAAAATACTATAAAATATCTATCTTTCTCTTTAATTTTTATATTTGGTGTACATAAAAGAAGTTTTATGGAAAGAAAAAGAAAAAAAGAGGTAAAAACATGAATAAGAATATTTATAAAATGGTAACCTGCTGTTTTGTTTTGTCCAAAATACCAGTTTAACGCAAATGTAAAATATGAGAAAGGACGTGAAATTTGCTTTACCAATTCACTCTTTTGACCATAGGAAAAATAAAATGACTTGCAAAGAGACTCAATATCTAATTTTTCTATATGTATTCTTTTGTTTAAAGTTATATTGGGCAGGTCATCAAAATGCCATGAGTTACTAAAGGTATTACTGTAAATTAAAAAAATCAGTATTAAAAAAAACATAAATACAAAAAAGTTGCTGCCTCCAACATATTTTTCATCTGGTGCTGATGTTTTTAATAAATTCATTATTTAATCCTGTTTTGTCAGTATAAGACTCTTTCTAATATCTCTTTTGGAATATCTCCTGAATAAATCTTGCCATCTACCACATAAGCTGGTGTACCGGATATTTTATTTTTTATTGCTGCATTAATATCTATACGCAGCTTGCGAATATTTTTTTTATTGTACAGATTTTTTTTCAAATCATTATAATCAAGTCCTGTTTTTTGAGCCAATTCTTCAATATTTATAACCCCTTTTTGCCTTGCTTTATCAAATAAAAGATCATTCATTTCCCAAAACCTGCCTTTTTCTGCTGCATAAATAGCAAGAAGAGCCATGGTACCTGATCCTTCATGAAAAGTTTTTTTAACTACGGGATTTACTGTATGATCCATGGGAAAATGCCTGTGAACAAGAAGAATTCTTTCAGGATACTTTGCCACAAGCTGACGAATAAAAAAATGCATTTTATTACACTGAAAACATCTGTAATCTGTAAATTCGATTATTTTAAGCTTTGCATTTTTAGATCCCATAAAAGGATGACCATTAGAAGTTATTCCCTTTCTTATATTTACCGGAAGATGCGGAGGAATAAATTCCCAATATTTCGGACAAAATACCATAATCAGTATTATAATAACTGCAAAGGATAAAAAAACTGCTGCTGCTTCCTTTTTTTTACCCAGTAAATATTTACAATCGGAATAAAAACCACATATGACTCCTGCCTCACCAAATCTGTTATTTATAAACCAGCAATAAAACAGAAGAATAAAATTTATAACATATGCAGCAATACACATAATACAATAACTGTGTATTATATAATTTGATATAAGTGCCAGAATCACACTGTATATATTAAAAAACAGAGCTGTAAAATACATCAAAGACCACAATCTTTTTTTCTCTGCATCTTTTTTTCCTGCAAAAACAAGAAGCTGTATAAAAAAAGCATAGCCAATAACCCCCCACACAGAAACAGGAACACCAAATAAAATTGAATAGGGACTCTGGGAGACTGTATCGCAGTTTATCCTCTTTGATATAGCACAAAAACTGCTATATGTAATATCCGTATAAACTCTGTAATGTGATATAAAAAGATAAATACTTATACCAACTCCTAATACAGCGAAAAAAACAATGGGCCAGTAATAAACATAAAAAGGCAGAGGAATAAAATTTTTTGTTTTTTTGAACATTTTTAATATCAAAAGGAAGTATATGGTAGAATTATTTTGTCTGTTTATCCCGATTATTTACAAACAACATAACCTGCTTATTGCAAAAAAAATACTATATATTGAGCATAAAAAATATTTTATTTCATTCTGTAATAGCCTGCCTGGCTGTTCTTGCCGGACGAATATTATTTACAATCTCAACTTTTATTTTACGTCTTTTATCTTTTAAATAAAATATATCTCCATTTTCAGCTTTTCGGTCTATAAGAATAAAACCGCATACAACTCCTTTGGGTTTAAACCCTTCTGGCTTATTTTTACTTGCTATACTGAAAATAAGACTATTTTCTCTTGAGATAGCCATTTCACTTACACAGGTTAATACTCTTCCTGCTTTTTCATTGTCTTTTGTATAAACAAAAGAGTTTTCACCTGCCATTACCTTTTTCAGATCAAAACCTGCAAAAGGATATGTATATTGTACTTTTTTTGGATTTTGTAAAGCTCTCATTCCTATAAACTCTTTAGAAAATTCTTTACTGTTTTTTTTAAAGGGCAGTACAAAATCCCATGGATTGTTTATAAAAAGCCAGCTGCCTATATCCTTTTGGGACAGAGGCAGCATGGCACCTGTCCTTAAAGAGTCTCTTGATGCAAGTCCGCAGCATACAAGATTAAATTTTTTACCAGCTTTTATTATGTCATACCACAGATTTTTATGATCGGATTTATCTGCATAAATTTCATAACCAAATTCGCCTGTATAACCAGTTCTTGATAAAATTATTTTTTCTTTTTTTTTGGTTAAAACAACCGGCAACTTTGTCTTTAAAATATCATGGGTACCCTTAAATGAAAAATACTCCATATCACAGAGAACCTTTTTCGGTTCAAACAATATATCCTCCATTATTTTTGCAGAAAAAGGGCCCTGAAGATCAATTTTTCCTATACTTGCAGATATATTTTTAACAGATGCATTGTTATACTTATTGTTTTCTATAAAATGATTTACTAATTTATCCCCCATTCCGGCATTAACAACAATCATATATGTTTCACTGGAAAACCGGTATATTATGGCATCGTCAATCAACCATCCATTATGATCCAAAACAGCACTATACACACATTTTCCTGTGGACAGAGCAGATGTATTGTTTTTTAAACATTTTAAAAGATCCCTGGTACAACAAAGGTTGATAAGACTTAAAGCATCTTTTCCTGATATCATTATCTGATCCATGTGGCTTGTATCAAAAAGCCCTGCATTACTGATTACAGATAAATGCTCCTTTTTAATACCTGTCTCTTCATACCACAAAGGCATATTATATTCACCAAATCGGCCAAATTTTGCACCCTTTGACTTGTGAAAATCGTATAATATGGTTTTTTTGGCATCTGTGCTATTTTTCATAGAATCTCCATAAAAAAACTACAACGCTATTACAGATTACAATCTGAAAAAAATATACACGAAAT
>JASFBI010000336.1 GCA_030149595.1 Desulfobacterales bacterium | reverse complement strand
TGTAAAATCATGTCAGGGTTAAGTCTTACTTTAAATACTGCAAAATTAGCCATAGAGGCTCAACAATATGGATTAAATGTTACAGGCCACAACATTGCAAATGTAAATTCCGAAAGCTACAGCAGGCAGCGTGTTCCTCTTGAAGCAACAACTCCTACTATTTTTGGCGGAAAATTACTGGGTACAGGAGTTACGGCAAAAGATATTGTAAGAATAAGCAATGAGTTTTTAGAAGACAGACTTATAAAACAGAAATCTGACCTCTCCATGTATGAAAATAGCCTAAGTAAACTTAACATAATCGAAGGTTTTTTAAATGAAAATACAGACTCAGGAATAAGCAGCCTCTTACCTGAATTCTGGAATGGATGGCATGATCTCTCAAACAATCCTGACAGCATGGCTGAAAGAATCACTGTTTTTGAAAAAGGAGCTTTACTTTCAGAAAGATTTGACACTTTAAATGAAGATTTAATGAATCTTGAAGTTAACACAACCCTGGAGATCAAGACAGCTCTTTCAAATATAAACAGTATCGCAAAAGAGATAGCCTCTGTAAATAATGAACTTACCGGTCTTGAATCCGGAAGAGTTGCAAATGACTTAAGAGACAAAAGAACAGCACTACTGGGAGACCTAAGCAAGCTTATTGATATAAAATCTTTTGAACAACCCCAGGGCGATATTTTAGTTACTGTTGCAAACGGGTCTGTTTTGGTAAACAAGGTAGACACTTTTCCCCTTGATATGCCAGGAACAAAAATTTTATATGAAACTGCAAATGGTGGTTTTGTAGATATAACAGACAGGGTTTCAGGCGGAAAAACAGGCGGACTCTTAAAGATAAGAGACGAAGTAATCTCAAAGTACAAGACAGAGCTTGATTTACTGGCAAAAGAGCTTGTTTGGTCTGTAAACTATCAGCACAGCCAGGGAACAGGGTTAAACTTTTTCACAGATTCAGTTACAGGAACCTATGAAACTGACCCAGGCGGGAATCTGTCAACCCTTGATTTTGGAGATAAAATAGATTACTCAAAAGATTTTAAAATGTGGATAAAAGATTCCTCCCTTGTTCCTTCAACCTATGCACCTGTTCTGATAGATATGGCAGAATCTACTGCAAATCCTCTCTTTGGCGGAACAGCTTCAGCTGCAGATGCAACATATAACATAAGTATGGCACAGGCAGGAATAGTTGGAACAGGCGATATAGATTTTAACTGGACAAGCTCTGCCGGAGGATCAGGAACTGTAACCATGTCAGTTGCAACTAATACTGTAACGATAGACGGAATAACTTTAACATTCAATAATACAGACCAGCTTGTCTCTGGAAACACCTTAAGTATAAATACCAATGGAACAGGAGTACCAGCACCTCTTGTGCTTAGTGCTTCAGGATCCGCAAACAGCGTATCTGACACATATAAATTTGAGACTATTACCGGCGGCACAATAGGAACTGACAACATTGAAATAAAATGGATAAACGCAGCCAGCTCAGACACATTTATTCTGGATAATACAGTTACATATCCTGCAAATATTGAAGTAGACGGTATGACTCTTACATTTACAAGTGGAATCTTAACCACCAATGAAGTTTTTAATATTTTCACAGATACAAATGCCACACCATCCACAAAACTCCCATCAGAGTGGCAATTTACACTAAACTCTTTTACCAGTACTTTTAATACAGCATCAATAGCTGCAGGTGGAGGAGTTACAGCCTCTGTTGCAAACAACACCTTAACCTTTACCCCTGACAGTAATGATTACAGCTTTGCTTTTGCAGATGATGGTTCAACAGGATTTGAAGATTCAGGACTTACAGCAGCGCTGGGAATAAATACATTTTTTACAGGCCACAATGCCATGACAATGGACATAAACACCAATATCTCCGAAACCAGATACATAGCAGCAGCTCAAATTGATGCTGACACAGGAGATTTTGGAGTAGGTGATAATTCAAATGCCATAGAAATTATGGATCTGCAGTACAAGGAGATTAATTTTTCAAGGTGGACATTCAAAAGAGGCGACAACCCTTTTTCCAAATCTATTGCTGCTACATCCGAAGGTTTTTATAATACTACAGTAACATCTTTGGGAATAACTTCCATGAGTACTAAAAGATCTGTTGATTTTAGTGAGTCACTTTTAAACAGAATGACTGAACAAAGAGATGCTGTTTCAGCTGTCTCTTTAGATGAAGAGATGATTAACATGATGAAATATCAACATGCTTTTACTGTTGCTTCAAAACTACTTTCAGTAACAGACGAAATGATGAATACTCTTATATCCGTGAGGTAAAAGATTTAGACAGCTGTGTTTTACAGATATTTATCCATATTTTTATATGAAACTCTGTTCAACAGGCCGTAATCATAAGAGTTTAAATTTTCGTTGTGGCAGATAGTGAATAACCATGCTCCGGCCATGCCGGTTTATAGAAAAAAAGGTCATAATATGCGAGTTCCAAACAAAACCTTATACGAGCTAAATAATATTCATCTGAGAGATGCATTTGAAAACTTCAGCAATACCAATAAAATCATCTCATCAGGCAAAAAAATAAACAACCTGGCAGATGATCCTGTGGGAATGGTTCAGGTTCTTAATTTAAATTCTAAAATCGCAAACTTGGATCAGTTAGAACGTAATATATCAACAGGCAGGACATGGCTAAACGCCGGCGAAACAGCGTTAAACAGCGTAAAAGAGTTACTAACAGAGACAAAAGTACTCTCCATAAATATGAGAAATGATATAAATAACACATCTGACAGAAATAATGCAGCTGCCCTTGTATCTGAGATGCTTGCTGAGATCAAAAACCTGGCAAATACCGAAACAAACGGATATTATATCTTTTCCGGTACAAAAACAGACACGGTTCCATTTGTTTTTGATGATGATACAAACCCTTCCTTTGCAACTTACCAGGGAAATAAAAGTGAATTTGCTGTAAAAACCGGCAAAAAAACAAATATCTCTGTGGGCCATGATGGAAATAGTATATTTAATGATAATATTTTAAATGTAGACACAACTAATAACAAAATAGATTTTATAGAGAACAGAGGCAGCGGTGATATAATTTTAGAGGCTACAATTCCAAGCACTGGTTACAGAGCTGATGGTTTGGCCCAGGCTATAGGGGCTGCCATGTCAACAGCATCTGAAGCTGCTTCTCCAGGTGCCGGAATAACTTATAATACAGGCTATGATTCAACCACCCAGACTTTTTCTATA
>JASFBI010000335.1 GCA_030149595.1 Desulfobacterales bacterium | reverse complement strand
CCTGTTATAACTGTTGGTTCTAAAAACTCATCTGTTACTTTTTTCTCATAGGAGTTATAAACAGCAGAAACAACCTCTTTTTCAAAAACACCTGATCCTTTTGTATACAGATCATAGGCATCTTTAGTACGATCCCATCTTGTATCACGGTCCATAGCAAAAAAACGTCCGCAAAGGGTAGCTATGGTTCCTGTCTGTTTTTGATCAAGATAATCCTGCAGCTTTTTTATATATTCAACTCCTTTATCAGGAGGAGTATCTCTTCCATCTAATATGGGGTGAATAAAGACATGGTTTAATCCGGATTTTTTTGCCAGATCAATAAGTGCAAACAGATGTGTAAGCTGACTGTGGACACCTCCATCTGAAACAAGTCCCATAAGATGAAGAGCTCTGTTATTTTTTTTAAGCTTTTTTATGAGCTCTAAAAACCGGCGGTTTTCGTAAAAAGAGTTATCTTTTATAGCTTTATCTATCCTTAAAAGATTCTGGAATACTACTCTTCCGGCTCCAATATTTGTATGCCCCACCTCGGAATTTCCCATAATACCTGCTGGTAATCCAACAGCATCTCCACTGCACAAAAGACTGGTGTCTGGATAATCTGTAAAAAGTTTATCCAAAAAAGGTGTTTTTGCCGCAAACACGGCATTACCTTCTTTTTTTGAACTAATTCCCCATCCATCCAAAATAATTAGCATACATGGACGTATCTGTTTCATTAAACTGGACCTCCTTTGTCTGAGATAACAGTTTTTTTAGCATCTAACCATAGCCCCTCAATATTATAAAACTCCCTTGCAACATCTAAAAAAACATGGATAATAACATGTCCATAATCAATAAGTGCCCACTGCCCACCTTTTACTCCCTCTATACCAACAGGATCTATCCCTTTTTCTTTTAGATTTATTTTTATAAATTCGCAAATTGCTGTTACCTGCCTGTTTGAACGACCACTGCATATGATAAAACAGTCTGTTATAGAAGAGATGCCTTTTACATCAAGAACAATAATATCAAATGCTTTCATTCCTTGTGCTGCTTCAACAAACAGGTTTATGTCTGAATTATTTTCTTTTATCATTTATATAATCCTTTAAATTTAATATAGTCCTCCACCTTTTCAGGCATCAGAAATTTAACTGATTCACCTATTTGCAAAATCTTTCTTATTTTTGTGGATGAAATATCAATACGGGTTACATCAATAAAATAAACAGGGGTTTTTTCCACATGCAAAAAGCAAAACTTATTTTTAAAATATTTATAATCTTTTGAAATTTTTTCTTTAATATATTGTTCTAAAAGCCTTAGACTTATTCTGTTTTTTATTTCTGTTTCAGGCCTTGTCATAACTATAAATGTTATATGATCAAAAAGCGTCTTATATAGCATCCAGGTATCTATTTCAAGAAACGCATCTAATCCTATGACAAGATACAGCTCTGTCTCTTTAGAAAATATCTCTTTAAAATATAAGACTGTATCTATGGTGTAAGAAAAACCTGGTCTTTTAATCTCAACGTCAGATACAAAAAACTTATCAACCTTTTCTATTGCCAGGTTTACCATTTTTAACCGATGTTCAGGACTTACTATCTTTGCCCCTGTTTTATGGGGAGGTTTTGCAGACGGAATAAAAATTATCCGGTCTAATAAAAACCTGTTAACTACTTCAAAAGCAACTCTTAAATGGGCTGCATGAACCGGGTTAAAAGTACCTCCAAACAGTCCCACCTTCATGAATATAATATCCTGTTAATTTATCTTAATCTATCTGACCTGGCCATTTCCAAAAACAACAAATTTGCTTGTTGTAAGCTCTTTTATACCCATGGGGCCAAAAGCATGAAGCTTTGAAGTACTTATGCCTATCTCCGCACCAAGTCCCAATTCACCACCATCATTAAATCTTGTAGAGGCATTAACAAGAACAGCTGAAGAATCAACATCCCTGACAAACTGCCTTGCCCTTGCATAATCTCTGGTTACAATAACTTCTGTATGGCTTGATCCGTATTTTGCCATATGTTCTATGGCCTCATCCATACTTTCTACAATTTTTACAGCAAGTACAAGATCCAGATACTCGGCATACCAGTCATCTTCTGTGGCAGGCTCTGCAATGGCTGATATCTGACATGTTTTTTCACACCCTTTTAGAACAACTTTATCAGATACAAATTTTTCAAATATCATAGGGATAAATTCCCGTGCAGCAGATTTATGTACCAGCATGGTCTCCATTGAGTTGCATACACCCGGGCGTTGAACTTTGGCATTAATACATATCTTTTCAGCCATATCAAAGTCTGCTCCTTCATCCACATAAACATGACACACACCTTTATAGTGTTTTAAAACAGGAATAGAGGAATTTTTTACCACAAATCTTATAAGCCCTTCTCCTCCCCTTGGAATAATAAGATCTATAAATTCTTCCTGTTCCAGAAGACAGGTTACAGCCTCTCTATCACGAACAGGAATAACACTTGCAGCATCAGGAGGAAGACCTGCTTCTTTTAATCCATGACTTATACAGACAGACAATGCTATATTGGAGTTCATGGCTTCTGATCCGCCCCTTAAAACAACACTGTTTCCAGCTTTAAGACAAAGACCTGCAGCATCTATAGTTACATTTGGCCGTGATTCATAAATAATTCCAATAACACCCAGGGGTATACACATTTTAGATATTTCAAGTCCATTTGGACGTTTCCAAGATTGACTTAGCTGCCCTACGGGATCTTCAAGCCCTGCCACATATTTTAAACCCTCTGCCATGGCTTTAATCGTTGAATCATTAATTTTCAACCTGTCAATCATGGCATCTGACAAACCTTTTTCTTTTGCAAAAGCAAGATCTCGGCTATTTTCTTTTTTTATATAATCAGCATCTTTAAACAGTCTGTCAGCTATAGCATAAAGAGCTCTGTTTTTCTGCTCAGTACTACAGCAGGCCAACTCTTTAGAAGCAGCTTTTGCAGCTTTTGCCATTTTCATAACCTCTGATTCAACTGACATATCCTACTCCTTTATATGAAACTCTGCCCAACAGACCGCAATCATGAGGGTTTCAATTTCCGTTGTGACATATAAATCTGCCATGTATGTTATATGAAACTCTGTTCAATAGACCGTAATCATGAGAGTTTTAATTTCCGTTGTGGCATATAAATCTGCCATGTATGTTATATGAATTATCTTTATTTATTCACACTCACCGATAATAGAAAAATTATCTCTATGAATCACTTCATCATAGGGT
>JASFBI010000334.1 GCA_030149595.1 Desulfobacterales bacterium | reverse complement strand
CCATATTTTATTTATAATAATGTGGTAAATACAGTAAATTGTCAAGTAATGAATAGATAATAAAGAATGAGCAAGTGTTTTGACTTTTATGTATTCAGGGAGTAATTTTAATTATTTTTTATTTTTTTATATGAAACTCTGCCCAACAGATCGTAATCATGAGAGTTTCAATTTTTGTTGTGGCAGATAAATCTGTCATGTATGTTATAGCAAATTATAAAAACAGTTTGAATTAACTATAAACAATATTTAAGATTTATTAAAATGACAAACACTCTCTGCATAACAATGGCAAATCAAATTAAAATTAATAATATTTCTGAGGATCTTTTAGAAATAATTAAACAAAAGTTAACATTACCTAATCCCAAGTGGGAAGAAAATAATAAGTTAGGCAGGTGGAATGGTAGAACCGAACAATTATTAAAATTTTATGATATAAAACAAAATGGATCTGTACTTATTCCAAGGGGGTATGCAAGGCAGTTTCTACTTTTATGTAAAAACTTCAAAATACCATATGAATTAATAGATAAGCGCAGGTTATGTGAGGAAGTACCGTTTAGATTTTGCGGAACACTTAAATCTTTTCAGCAAAAAGCAGTAAATGCTATGCTTGTAAAGGATTTTGGAGCATTATGTGCTCCAACAGGTTCAGGTAAAACGATTATGGCTTTATATATGATAGCAATGCGCAGGCAGCCTGCCTTGATTATTGTCCATACAAAAGAGCTGGCTTTTCAGTGGATTTCTCAAATCAATAAATTTTTGAAGATTCCAAAAAATGAGATAGGATTAATAGGTGGAGGCAAACTTGTTTTTGATAAAACAATAACTGTGGGATTAGTGCAAAGTATTTATAAACATGCATCCATGATCTCTTCTAAGATTGGGTATTTAATAGTAGATGAATGTCACAGAACACCATCTAGAACATTTACTGAAGCTGTAAGTGCTTTTGACACAAAATATTTGCTGGGTCTTAGTGCAACCCTTTTTAGAAGAGACAGATTGTCAGACCTGATTTTTTGGTACTTAGGTGATATGCACTATAAAGTTGAAAAAAGCAGTCTTATTGAAAAAGGTGAGATTTTATCAGGTGAAATAATATTTAAAGAAACATCGTTTAAACCTTTTTTTGATCCTGCTGTATATTATAGTAAGATGATGTCTGAACTTACAGCTGATGATGAAAGAAATCAGCTGATAGTATCGGATATTGTGGAGGAATTTTCCAGTACAAAGGGAATTATACTTGTCTTGTCAGATAGGAAAAAACATTGTGAAACAATTCAGTCTTTTTTAAAATACAAACACAATATTTCATCAGAAATACTTACAGGTGATTTAAGTGCTGTTTTACGGCAGAAGATTATAAAGGAGTTAAACTGCGGTAGAGTTAAAATACTTATAGCAACAGGGCAGCTAATAGGAGAAGGTTTTGACTGCAAGGAATTTTCAACTCTGTTTCTTGTAACTCCTATCCGTTTTAGTGGACGTTTGATGCAGTATGTAGGCAGGGTGCTAAGACCTTCTCAGGGGAAAAAAAAGGCAAAAATATTTGATTATATTGATGTTTGTGTGGGTGTGTTGAATTCTGCAGCAAGCCATAGGAAGAAAATATATGAAGCCAATTATTTTACAAATTCAAAAAAATAATATTTTTTTAAATTTTTAGTTGCCAAGAAAAAAATCTTTTGTTATAAGAAAATAAAATGTTAAAAAAGAGGAGTTGATTTTAAGTAATTTATGGCTATATGTTTTTAAGCTATACCTATCTAAACGATTTGTTTCAAATTATAGTTGTGCAAAAAATAAATTCAAACTATATAGTGGTATATATGTTGGTGAATAGTAATTTATTCATAACCAAAATAAAAAACGTAAAATTTTGATGTTATTAGCATTTATATAATCAGACATATTATTTCTCCCTCTTTATCTTTTAAAATAGCGTTCCCCTTAGCTACGGCTGAGACCAATCCTGTGAGTAACTAAATTGTCAGGAAAAATAATTTAGTTACTTAGAAGTGAGGTCTTTGAATAATAACAATTTTTAAAAATGGTCTCTAATAAAATCAATAAATTAGAATAGTGAAATTCATTAAAAAGGGAGTTATTTAAAGGTCTCGAAGTGTATAAAAATAAGTATGTATTTTAAAAAAAATCATGTAAGTATCTTACTAATAATGTCTTTAACTTAAGATATTATAACTCAAGCTTTTTCGCAGCTTTTTCGCACGATAAATTGCGTATACATAGAGCTGGTTTTATTTCTTAATATGCATAGAAGTTCGGTAGTAGATTGTTTTATTGGTTTTTCTAACGGATCATGGTTTATTAATATTTTTTTTAAATTTAGCAGGGATTTATGTTTTGAAAGGAGAGTAGTATCATGGCAGATGGCGTTGTAAAATGGTTTAGTGATAAAAAAGGTTTTGGATTTATTGAGCAGGAAGAGGGTGGAGATATTTTCGTTCATTATTCAGAAATAGATATGACAGGTTTTAGAACTTTAGCAGAGGGTGAGCGTGTAACTTTTGAAGTAGAAGATACAACCAGGGGGCCTGCTGCAAAAAATGTTTTCAGAGCATAGATTTGCTGGGGTATTCTGTTGTTTTTTAGACAGGATACCTTTTTTTTTAACTTTTCCTGATTTTGATGTAGAGGGGTAATTTTATTTTTTATAAATTAGTTTTTTGATATGGGTTTTAAAAGGGTTAAACAAAATGGGGAGTAATAGAGTATGTAAACTTATTGGTATTAAATATCCTGTATTTCAGGGTGGGATGGTATGGGTTTCTGACTGGAATCTTGCAGCTGCATGCTCAAATGCAGGTATTTTAGGGACAATAGGTACCGGTGGAATGACTTTGTCTGAGGTTAAATCAAATATTTCAAAGGTGTTTGATTTGACGTGCATGAAATTACAACAATAGCTCTTGTTCCCCAGGTAGTAGATGCTGTAGATATTCCTGTTGTTGCAGCAGGTGGTATTGCAGATGGTCGTGGTATAGCAGCTGTTATGGCATTGGGTGCTGAAGGTGTTCAGATGGGAACAAGATTTATTGCTACAAAAGAGTGTAATGCACATATTAATTATAAAGAAAAGCTTGTTGATGCAAAAGATACAGAAACATGTATTATTGGTAGAAAACTTAATATGCTAAGGGTGTTAAAAAATGATTTTGCTCAAAGAATGCTTGATGCTGAAATAAAGGGAGCATCAAAAGAGGAGCTTTTAAAAATAATAGGAAATGATGTCAATAGAAATGTGTC
>JASFBI010000333.1 GCA_030149595.1 Desulfobacterales bacterium | reverse complement strand
TGATGAAAAAATCAGAACAGTTGGTTCAAGTTCCTGTAAAAACGGCGTTAATCCATCATGTTTTATGTCTTAACTAAGAGATACATAAACTGAACCTGTATTTAAAAGTCCATAATAACTTACAATATATTCCAGAGAGTTTTCCAAAATATATACAACCCTGTCGCCACCTTTGACTCCTTGATCTATAAGCCATTTTGCCAGATTGTTGGCAGATATGTTTATTCTGGTATAACTGGCTCTTGTTTTGTCGTGGATTACAGCAGTTTTGTTTGGAAAAAATTCTGCACTTTGTTCTAAAAAGTGATGTATTAAAAAAGGATTCATAATTTTAATAATAATTTTTATCTATAGTTTTATAATTTTTTTTCCACATAGACGGTCACATTATTAATTGAATCAAGATTTTCAGGAATTAATTCCTCATCATCCACAGCTATTTCAAACTCTTCTTCTATGAAATTTACCAGTTCCAAAATTCCTGTTGAATCTATTATTCCTTCTTCGAGAAAAGAGGTGTCATCTTTAAGACCTTCTGTTTCACCAAATAAAAAATTTTCTATTATAAAATTTTTTATTTTATCTTTTACATCTTTCATAGCTCTAATTTCTCCTCTACATATTTAATCATTGCTTTATCTTGATCTGTATATATTTTTTTTATGCCTTCATCTCTGTCTATTATTCCCTGCCTAACCATATTGGCTATTTCCCAAACATAGGGATGAAAACCATTTCTTACAATATGACAATGGTTGGCATAGGCATTTAACAAACAGTTGGATGAATTTGTGTCTGTATCTGATGGAATTTTCCAGCCAATAGATTCTAACTGGTCTTTTATTTTTTCTTCATTATAATCAAAAAATGAAAGGGGATGAATATTATACGGGAATTTATCTTTGTAAATTTCATAATAAGAATCAGGCACCAGGTTGTTGTTTATAACTTTTTTTGTTTCGTCGGGAAATGCTTTTAAATATGCTGCCTGGGTCTGTCTGTTTAAGCCTGGGTTTGTTTTCATGATAGCCGATTGTATGGGGGCTTGTCCAGGGGACCATCCAAAGGCCACAAAAGGTATATTCATTTCAAGTGCAGTTTTTAGTACTATAGACTTTACCATACCAATACATGTTGTGCAAATACTGCTGGCTCTTAACAATGTAGTTTTCGGAAAAATATCTTTTTTTGCTGTCAAAGAGAACAGATGTTTTCCAGTCTCCCATGGAGGACGAAACTGTATATGATCAACCTTGAGCTGGTTTGTAACATTTTTTATGTTTTCAAATGCAAAAGGAGATGTAAAATGATTGTCAAATGTATATGCAAGAATTCTCAAATCATATCTCTCTTTAAGCAGCTTTAATGTATAACTGGAATCCTTGCCTCCACTATATGCTACAATAACATCATATACAGGAGCTTTATCTCTTTGATCTTGAATTAATTCATCAAGCCGTTTTTTATAATCAGCTTTTTTTGCAACTGCTTTTTTAATAGCTTTTTCTTCACGCAGGCAATTATTACAAACACCATTGTCATCAAATTTAATGCCTGGAAAAGTATCAGGCAAAATGCATCTGGCACAAATTTTTTTGTTAACATTCATTGTATATTTACTCCTGTATTCCTAATTTTTTTATATACATCTCATCCAAAAGTTGTGTTGAAAGAATACCAACTATTGCCATATTTTCCCTTTCACTTAAAAGCTTTCCTTTATTTTGGATACATTTGCCAACAAGCCTTGCTACTTTTTTATAATCAAAATAACCTTTTTGATGTATGGACTTTTCCGACAACAACTCTTTAACATATAAAGGAGCCGATTTATCAAAAAAACTTTCGGTTATAGGTGCTCTGTAAGGTTGTTTAGGACGTTCTATAAGTTCTTTTGGAATTATTTTTTTTGCTGCATGTTTTAGAACAAATTTTTCTTTAAGACCATGCATCCTGTACTTTGGAGGTATTGAGCATGCAAATTCAATTACCCTGTGATCTAAAAATGGATATCTGCCTTCAACAGAGTTTCCCATAGCCATCCGATCACCCTGGGAAGAGAGAAGGTAATTGGACATAAATATTGTACTTTCTGTATATTGCGCCCTTGACATGGGTGACCAGGACATAAACCTGGAAGGAAGAGATTCTGTAAACTTTTCGCAAAATCTGGATAAACTACATGTTGTTTCACGCAGATCTTTTGAAAAAAAATTATGCAGAACAGCTGTATTTTGCCATCTTAAAGAATGTGAATAAAAGGGTTCGGATGTTTCCTGCATACCCTTTTTAAAACAATTCTCTAAAAACATTTTTGCTCTGCTGTCATTTCCTGAAAAAATATAAGGGTATAATTTTTTTAGAAGTTTTGGCCGCAAGGTTGAGTCAGGATTTTTTGCCCAGAACCGGCGGACTTTATCTTCTTTAAATATATTATACCCTGCAAAAATCTCATCTGCCCCTTCTCCTGTCAATACTACCTTGAAGTTATTTTTTTTCACAAGCTCTGAAAGCTGAAAACGAGGGACAGGGCCTGTTCTTAGTAAAGGTGTTTCCGTGTGCCATAGTACCCTGGGAAAAAGCTCTGCTATATCTTTATTGGTACAATGAACATAACTGTGATCGGTTTTAAGGCTTTTGACAGCAATACGCTGAAATTCAGACTCATCAAACCGTTTTTCCATAAAAGCTACAGAAAAGGTTTTAAGCTGGTTATTAAAATTATTTTTTACAAGACTGCTGATATAAGTGCTGTCAATCCCTCCACTGAGATAACAGCCCACAGGAACATCTGCACGGAGTCTTATTTTGGCGGCATCTGTGAGTAGTAAATTAAGCTCCTGTGCCCAGTCGTAAACAGATTTGTTTTTATGATCCATTTCAGCACCAAAAGATAGCTGCCAGTATCTCTTTATTTTTAAACCTTTACTGGAAAAAATGGCAAAATGACCTGGAGGAATCTGGAATACATTCTCAAATGCAGTACGTACTCCAAAAACGGACCAGCAGGTAAAAATATCTGACAAAGTCTCTTTATCAATATTGCGTGGTACTGTTTTGTCTGCAAATATTGCCTTTATTTCAGAACCAAATAGAAGACGATCATTTTTGAGATAATAAAAAAGAGGTCTTATACCTACTCTGTCACGTCCCAATAGCAATGTCTCTTTTTTTATGTCCCACAGGGCAAAAGCAAACTGCCCGTTTAGCTTGCTTAGCATATCTTCTCCCAGTTCTTCATAAAGATGTACCAGGACTTCAGTGTCTGTTTTTGTTGAAAACATGTGCCCTT
>JASFBI010000332.1 GCA_030149595.1 Desulfobacterales bacterium | reverse complement strand
TCCTGATGCAAGAAATCCCAGCTCATTATCAAGCTTATAAGCTGCTGTAAAATTACCTAACACAAGAACATCTGAAAGTTTCTCCTCGCCTTTCCTGTCAAATATATTTACATGTTCAATCCTCACCTGTCCCGATTTTTCAATCTCTTCAAAAAGAGCGCCTGTTAATTGAGTAATTTCATTCATTTCCGGAAATTTAGCCTTGTTCATAATCAAAGAAGTTATTTTTTTCCTTTCATGATTAAAAGAGCTTTCAAGGCTTTGATTAAAGATAGAGTCTGCATCCTTTGCACTGATTCTGATAGAACCAATAAGCTCAGATGATACCTTAACCATATCATCAAGCCTTGATTTTATCCCATCTCTCTTCTTAATCATCTGTTGATTTTTTTTACCAAGGGCAAGGTTCTCTTTTGCAAGAACTCTGTTTTGGGACTCTATTTTTTTTACAGCCTTTTTTAAGGCTGTTTTATCCTTAAAAATCTCCTGCTGCTTTTTTAAAGCAAAATGCTTTGCTTTAACTCTTTCTGTCTCTGCCTTTTTAAGCAACAGATCTCTTTTCTGCATTGCCTGCTTTTCAACAACACGTACATCTTTACAAAAAGCTGTTAAAACACAAGTAGAGGAAACCAGCATAATAAAAACCAGTGTCCATATTAGTTTATTCATCTATCCCAACCTTTCCCAAAGGCAGACACAAAAGCTGAACCGGCCTGAATTTTAAACCAATTTCAAAAGCTGCATTTACACTGGCATTATATTTATGTGGTAATATCACCCATTTTAGCTCAGCATTATTAAAATATCCAACACGTTTGCAATCAAGTGACTGAAAAAAAAGAGAAAGTCTGCCTAATCGTAATTTCTTAACCTGTATATCCTTTCCTTCAATCTTTATCCTGTCAGAATAGACATCTATTGAGCTCCCATATTCAGCTTCAATAATTAAGGTTTCCATTACCTTTCTGTACTTTTCACTTACAGAATTATCTCTGTTTTCAAGTATCTTTTTTAGGTTTGCCATGCGCTTGCTGCGCTCTTTTAAAAGAAAGGGAAGATGGGATTCATATACATATTTTAATTTTGCATAAACATCAGCCAGATATGGAGCAATCTCCTTTAAAACCCTTTCATGCTCATTTATCTGAACAAGCATTAAATCAACAGATGCAACATTGTCTTTTATCTGTTTGGACAAATTGACATTACTCTTCTTTAACTCTTCCTGTTTTTCCATCTGTTGTTTATATCTGTTTAAAAGAACCTCTTTTTCAGACACCCACCTGTCTTCATCCTTCTGGGTCTTCTGACGTATTTTTATGGTTTTATCAACAGATTGAAGAACTTTTTTTGAAGTTGTTTCACAAAAAGCAAAACCTGCACTAAAAATAAATAACATTAATGTGCAGGTCATAATTTTAACCACTATTAAGCTTGTTTTCATACTATACTTCCTACCCTTATAAAATAGATAAATATAAAACTCTTTATAAAACCATTTTATTTCGGACCCTATATAGTATTAAACATATTAAGTTACCCTGAATAATATGTTTTTAATAGTTTTTGAATGTAAAAGCTGGTTTTATTCAAAAACATAAGGCAAGTTGTCTGACTCTTAAATCCAATAACCATATACCCACAAAAATTATTAGACCAATTACAGAGGAGGGTCCGTTTCCGATTTTCACGGAATTACTTATTAAGCTATCTCCATAGCACCTTAAAAAAGTTATATATATTTATTAAGTATATAAAAGTCAACAATATTTCATACTTTAAATTTTCATACAAAAAAAATCAAAAGCTTCTAAATTTACCTTGTTTAGAAAATATTTTTCCCATATATTATATACTTTAAGTTTTCAAAAACATGATGTTTGTAGCTATTGAGTTGTGAAATATGATTTTTTTAAACAATTTCAGGGAATCCTTTAAATGAATAAGATTAAAAACACCTATGAAAAACCAGATACCTCAACAGGTATTGATTTTATAAGATCAATAATAAAAAATGATTTAGAAGATAATAAAGAGATAGTCATAACAACAAGGTTTCCACCTGAACCAAACGGATACATCCATATAGGACACGCAAAATCCATATTTTTAAATTTCAGCATTGCAAATGAAAACAATGGGATATTTAATTTAAGATTTGATGATACAAACCCTGCAAAAGAGGAAGTTAAATATGTAGAAGCTATAAAAGCTGATCTTAAATGGCTGGGAGTTGACTGGAAAGATAATATCTATTACTCTTCTGATTATTTTGACAAATTACATACATATGCCATAGAACTAATCAAAAAGGGGAAAGCCTATGTATGCAGCTTAAATGCAGACCAGACAAGAGAATTTCGCGGAACACTGAAAGAGCCTGGCACAAACAGCCCCTACCGTAACAGAACAGAAGAAGAAAATTTAGAGCTTTTTACAAAAATGTGCAATGGCGAATTTGGCGATGGGGAGCATGTTTTAAGGGCAAAAATAGACATGGCCTCTCCTAATCTTAATATGCGGGACCCTGTGATTTACAGAATAAAAAAAGTTGCCCACCACAGAACAGGTGACAATTGGTCTGTTTACCCTATGTATGATTTTACCCATTGCCTGTCAGATTCCATTGAAAATATAACCCACTCCATATGTACTCTGGAGTTTGAAAATAACAAACCTCTGTATCTCTGGTTTTTAAATGAGTTAAATATTCATCCTCAACCCAAGCAGATAGAATTTGCAAGGCTCAACCTGACCCACACAGTTCTAAGCAAAAGAATGCTAAGTGAACTTGTAGAAAAGGGTTATGTTTCAGGATGGGATGACCCGAGAATGCCCACCATTTCAGGACTGCGAAAAAGAGGCTACACCCCTTCTGCCATACGTAAATTTTGCGAACTCATTGGAGTTGCTAAAAGAGACAGCACTGTTGATATGGCTCTTTTAGAATACTGCATAAGAAACGATCTCAACAAAACAGCCACAAGAGCCATGGCTGTTTTAAAACCTCTTCTTGTGGTTATAGAAAACTACCCCAAAGAGATATCAAATGATGAACTTGATTATATAAATAATCCGGAAGATCCTGACATGGGAACAAGAAAGGTTCCATTTTCCAGAGAACTTTTTATTGAAGAGGATGATTTTTGCGAAGACCCGCCAAAAAAATTTTTCCGGTTAACAATAGGCAGGGAAGTTCGTCTGCGTTATGCATTTTATATAAAATGTACAGGCGTGGAAAAAGATGAAAAAACAGGGAAAAAAAACTTCTACAGAAGTTTTGAATGTTTTAA
>JASFBI010000331.1 GCA_030149595.1 Desulfobacterales bacterium | reverse complement strand
GCTTGTCCATGTAATAGCCCAGCTTACCTGTGCAGGTATTGATTTTGATTATAATTTAATAAAAGAGAAGCTGTTTATTGAAGACAGAGATAATAGAGATGGAAAAACCAGGGGTTTATATAATGGTGCTGCAAGAACTTACTCTGTTCATTCCCCAAAAATAAAATTTTGCGAGTTTAATACAACAGAAAAAACAGAGCAGAAATCAAATATAAATGATACAGCTTTAAATAGTGATAACCAGCAAAACAAGGATTGCCTGATAATGGAGCCAGCTCCATTTTTGCCCCCGGTTTTTATGGAGTATTTGGATAGACCAGATAATAAAAGTATTGATCTTGCGGCATACAGGAAGAGGAAAAATATAAAACCAAGCCCTTCCATTGGGAAAAATAAAAAAGCTGGAACTGATCTTGAATCATTTGCAGTTAATACCAGAAAAAACATCTCAATGATAAATTTGTTACACACACTGACAGAACATAATAAAAAAATATCTTCTGTTCATCAGGAGTTTCTTAAAAAACAGAGTGAAATACATAAACGATTTTTAGAAATTCGCAAAACAGCTTTAAACATGTTATCTAATCAGGCTGAACATGTAGATTATTTTAAAGATAACCGGGAAATTCAAAACAGTGAAATTTCTTTTTTGCAGCAGCCCGATGAACTGTTTCAAAATAATGAAAACAGTTTTTCTCCTGAAACAGAAAAAAAGATTGTACAAAATAATATTAAACCAAAATCAAAGCCTCTGGTAAATAAACCTGCGGTTAAAAAAACTGTTGATATACATGAAAAATTACCGGGGAAAAAAGAGAATACAAATCCCCTGTACAGACAGTTTCAAAATGCTGAATATTTAGAACCATGCGGTCCTTCATTTAATAAAAAACAGCTTGAAATTCTTGCTTCAGGGAAAATATCTGATGTTTTTGGGTCAATGTTTGAAATTCAGGATGATTACAGCAGGCAGGTCAGACTTCCCGAGCCGCCTCTTCTTCTTGCAGACAGAATAACCGGTATTAAGGCAGAACCTGGCTCCATGGGAAAAGGAGTTATCTGGACAGAAACAGATGTTCTGTCTGATGCCTGGTATAGTAATGATATATACATGCCGGCAGGAATAACAGTGGAATCAGGTCAGTGTGATCTTACCCTTGTATCTTATCTTGGTGCTGATTTCAAAAATCAGGGGAAAAGAGTTTACCGTCTTCTTGGCTGTGATCTTATGTATTATGGTGAACCGCCAAGGGCAGGAGAAACTCTGTGTTATCAAATACATGTGGATGGTCATGCAAATATCGGTGATACCCGAATCTTTTTTTTCAGGTATGACTGCAGAATTTCCGGTAAACTCAGACTCTCGGTAAGAAATGCCCAGGCTGGATTTTTTTCAGATAAAGAGCTTGCAAATTCCAAAGGTATATTGTGGTCACCTGAAACAGGTGAGCATAAACCTACAGGGGAAGTGGTTGTGACAGAGCCGCGGGTTTTATGCAGCCGAAACAGGTTTTCAAAAAAGCAGGTTAAGGCTTTCTCTCTTGGAAAGGTTGTTGAGTGCTTTGGTGAAGGTTTTGAAATCTCTGAAACCCATTCAAAAACGCCAAAACTTCAATCAGGAAAAATGCTTCTTTTGGATGAAGTGACAAAATTTGATCCAAAAGGCGGACCATGGAAAAGAGGTTATCTTCGGGTTGATAACAGAGTTCCTTCTGATGCATGGTATCTTGTATGTCATTTTAAAAATGACCCCTGTATGCCTGGAACACTGATGTCTGATGCATGTCTGCAAACCATGGCATTTTATATAGCTGCCATGGGGTATACCTTAGACAAAGATGGATGGCGTTTTGAGCCTGTACCTGATGAAGTTATCAGTATTAAATGCAGGGGCCAGGTAACACCTGAAAGCGATCACCTGATATATGAAACTTTTATTGAAGAGTTTGAAATAGTTGACGGTTTGTATCCCACTGTTTATGCTGATATCCTTGCTACCTGTGATGGTCGCAGGATACTTCATGTCCGCAGAATGGGTTTGCGTCTTGTACCTGACTGGCCTCTTGACTGCTGGCCCCACCTTCTTGAAAATTATAAAGAGACACGAACTGCAGCAAAAATTGATAACATGGAGTTTGGCTACAAATCTCTTCTTGCCTGTGCATTTGGAAAACCTTCCGATGCCTTTGGACCACAATGGAAAATATATGATACAGGCAGACATATAGCAAGACTGCCTGGTCCTCCTTATCACTTCATGACCCGTATAAGTAAAATTGATGCAACCCCTTATGCAATGAAAAAGGGAGAGGTAATAGAGGCGGAATACGATGTTCCTTCAGATGCATGGTATTTTGATAAAAATGGGAATAATAAAACCATGCCCTTTTGTGTATTAATGGAAGTGGCATTACAACCTTGCGGATGGCTTGCTGTATTTATTGGTGGACCGTCTGAATCAGAAAGCCCCCTTTACTTTAGAAATCTTGATGGAACAGGAACAGTTTTAAAAGAGGTTATGCCCGATGCTGGAATAATAACCACGAAAACAAAAATAGTAAATATTGCACGTATTACAGGAGTAGTTCTGATTCGTTTTGAAGTTGAGTGTTTTGCAAAAAATAAAATGATTTATAAAATGGATACAGGATTTGGTTTTTTTACAGAAAAGGATCTTGCTTTACAGGTTGGTTTGGGAGCTCTAAAAGAAGATATAGAGTGGCTTGACAAGCAAAATGACTTTATGGTTGATTTAACAAAGCAGCCTGAAAAATATTATAATAGAGCATTAAAAATGCCCGGTAAAATGCTTCTTATGATAGACAGGGTAACCGGTTACTGGAAAGATAGCGGAGAAAATGGTTTTGGCCGCATGAGGGCAGAAAAGAGAGTTAATGCAAGCGAGTGGTTTTTTAAATCACATTTTTTCCATGATCCTGTACAGCCCGGATCTCTTGGGGTTGAAGCCATTGTTCAACTGCTTCAGTTTTATATGATTTACGAAGCAATGGACAAAGGGATAGAAAATCCGCGCTTTGAGCCAATAGCTATAGATCATTCTGTTACTTGGAGATACAGAGGTCAGGTAACTCCTGATAAAAAACGGATCTCTGTGGAAATACAGGTAATTGAAAAAGGATATGATAAAAAAGGAGCCTATGTTGTAGCTGAAGGTTTTTTATGGGCAGATAATCTGCGTATCTTTAATGTAAAAAATCTTAGAATGAATATTGTTTCCAGCGGATAAACGGCAGGAATCAACAACCACGTTTATAAAACGTGGTTTGAATTCGGCCTATAAGGCCGTT
>JASFBI010000330.1 GCA_030149595.1 Desulfobacterales bacterium | reverse complement strand
AATATTTATTCTATAAGTATATTAAAAAGAAAAATATCAGATATTGTTGCAGATAACAGTTGTGTACCAATTTCATTTAATGTGATAAATCCTCTGATTTGTAAAAAAATGGATGAAATTTCAGAAGGTATTATTGAGTAGATATTATAAAATCAGATCATTTACCCTAAGGATATTATACATCAGAAATATTTGCATGATAATGTTTATTTAATTGGGATTGAGTTTAGCTCAAAAGATTGTAATATAGTAAATTTTCAATGTGAGAAAGTTGAAGCTGGAATTAAATTTTATGAAAAACAGTTTAAATCTGTAGAGTTTTATAATGATAAATATTGAGTCTCTTAGTAAATCATATGGTGGTAATTTTTTATTTAAAGATGTAGGGTTTCAGTTAAACAGAAGAGAGAGAGTTGGTCTTGTCGGTCGTAATGGACATGGGAAGACAACTCTGTTTCGTATGCTGACAAACCAGGACCAGCCTGATTCTGGTTCAATTATAGTTCCTAAAAACTATCGTATTGGTTATGTTGCCCAAAAAATTTTGTTTTCAAAAAACAGTGTATTGGAAGAGGCAGTTCTTGGTCTGCCTGATCAAAGTGCAGATCAGCATTGGAAAGTTGAAAAAATACTGGTGGGGCTTGGTTTTTCAAATGATGATTTTAATAAAAACCCCAGGGAATTTTCAGGAGGGTTTCAGGTTCGTCTCAGTCTCGCAAAGGTTATGGTCTCTGAACCTGACATGCTGCTTTTAGATGAACCGACAAATTATCTTGATATTACATCCATTAGGTGGATAGGTAATTATTTGTTAAACTGGCCTGGTGAACTTTTTCTTATTACCCATGACAGAATGTTTATGGATAAAGTAGTAACACATATAGTGGGTATACATAGGAAAAAAGCAAGAAAAATTAAAGGAAATACCATACAGTATTATAAACAGATAAAACAGGATGAAGAAATATATGAAAAAACACGATTAAATGAAGACCGGAAAAAAAAAGAGATGGAGCTTTTTATTACTAAGTTCAGGGCAAAGGCAAGGCTTGCCAATATGGTGCAATCAAGAGTAAAAACATTGGAAAAGCAGGAAAATAAAGAAAAGCTTAGTTCCATTAAATCTTTAAATTTTTCATTTAATTATTTACCCTGTAATAGAAAATCTTTATTGGAAACCAGTAATATATCTTTTTCTTATCAAAATAAAGATCAGATAATTAAAAATTTTAATATTACCATGGGTAGAAATGATAAAATTTGTATTATAGGAAAAAATGGTAAAGGAAAAACAACATTAATTAAATTACTGGCAGAGAATCTTGTGCCTTGTAAAGGTGAAATAAAATACCTGCCTGGTGTGGAAAAAGGTTTTTTTGAGCAGACTAATATTGAAAGTTTAGATAAGAATAAGACTGTTTTAGAAGAGATTTTATATACGCATGAAGATATTGATCTTCAAAAGGCACGCAATATTTGTGGATCAATGATGTTTGGTGGTGATATGGCTTTAAAAAAGATCAGCGTTTTATCAGGTGGAGAAAAAAGCAGGGTTATGCTGGGTAAAATAATAGTTAAACCTGTGAATATTTTATTTTTAGATGAACCTACAAATCATCTTGATATGGAATCGTGTGATGCTTTATTATCTGCTTTAATAAACTTTAACGGGTCAATTGTCATGGTCACTCATAACGAAATGTTTCTTAAGAAACTCGCAACAAGGTTAATTGTTTTTCAAAATGATGAGGTTTCTGTTTTTGAAGGCAGTTACAGAAGGTTTCTTGAAAAAATAGGATGGGAAGATGAAAATGAGTTAAAACCTGTAGATTCAAATAATGATACTGAAAAAATTAATAAAAAAGAGCTTAGGCGGCAAAGGTCTAAAATAATCTCTCAAAAATCTTTAGAATTACAACCTTTTAAAATTGAAATTGAAAAAGCGGAAGTGCAAATAGGTGTGTTGGAAGATGAAATTAATTTACTAAGTAATAAAATGCAGAACGCTTCAATGAAGCAGGATGGAGCGTTAATATCAAAGATTTCACAAGAGATTCATAGTTGTCAGGAAAGAATTGATATCTGTTTTGATAAATTGGAAGATCAGACTGAAAAACATGATGAAATTAATGCAAAATTTAATAAAAAAATAATTGAGATTGATGATAGAGCCAATATAACATGATCTTGACATAAGTTACAGGTTGTTACATAATAAGAAATTATATGTTTTTTTATATGAAACTCTGTTCAACAGACTGTAATAATGAGAGTTTCTATTTTTGTTGTGGCAAATAAATCTGCCATGTATGTTATATAAAAGTCTGTCCAAACGACTATATTCATTGACTTTCATGTTTTGTTGTGTGGCTGATAAAGAATAACCATTCCGGCTGTGCCGGTTATATGAAAGCGTGAGAAATAAAATACAGATTTTATTTCTCTTTATAATTTTAGCATATTGTTGTGTTGGGTAGAATATTAGGTTTATTATGAAAAATCAAAAACAGATAACAGATCTGATTTGGGGAGTATTACTTACTCTTGCAGGAGTTGGGGTTTTTATAAGAGTCTCTTTTGTAATGCCACAAATTATTAAAATCAGCTCTTTTGATTCGAATTCATCATGGTTTATACGTTTTTCTTTTTATTTAATAGGAATTATTTTAATTGGAGGAGGTATAAGAAAAATTTTTTTAAATGCTAAATATTTTTTTAAATGCTAAATATTTTTTACTGCTTCTTTATGATACCATTTTTTTGAAAATCCTTCTATTTTAAAACACGAAATTTTTAATATCTTTAATATTTTCATGCTGTTTAATATTGTAAAAAGTTATGGGAACTCTAATTTCAAAAGTACATTTTTTGATATATGCAGAGATTGGAGAAAAAGATAGTTTTTGTTCGGCATTAGTGAAAACTATTATATCTATTTTTTAATTATTATTAATATCTAAAAATATAAAGAAAAAAATAAAAATATGTCTGATACTAAAGATATGAGATCACAGTCAGAGTATAGAGCCAAACTTCTTGAAATAAATAGTAAAATATCTGAGACAACAAAATTAGATGATATTATAATAGATTTAAAAGATGAAATTGCCAGTCTTTTTGAAGCAGACAGGTTAACTATCTATTATGTTGATGGTATTAAAAGAGAATTGGTATCAAGATTTAAAACAGGAAATGAAATTTCTGAAATTAGGGTGCCACTTTCACCTGTTTCTATATCAGGATATGCAGCATTTAAAAATACTCTTGTTAATATAAAAAATGTTTATGATAAAAAAGAGCTATCAAAAATTGA
>JASFBI010000329.1 GCA_030149595.1 Desulfobacterales bacterium | reverse complement strand
CAGTTAAAAGCCCTCTGGATTTGTTATAGGTAATTTCAATTGCACCGCAGTTGAATAATGCAATCACATTTTTTTTTCCCTGGGTGAAAGTCGCGTTTGTTTATTTTTTATATGAAACTCCGTCCAACAGACCGTAATCATGAGGGTTTCAGTTTTCGTTGTGGCAGATAAATCGGCCATGTATGTTATACAGAAAACCGTTCCCGTTTAGAGTTTATCAACTAATGTACGGGAGGGTATTTGATTCAGGATTGACTTAAAAAAGCAGTATGAATGTTAGTCTGATTTTTTAAAACTCTATATTTTTTGGTGTTCTTGGAAAAGGTATTACGTCTCTTATGTTTGAGATTCCTGTAACAAGCATTAACATTCGTTCAAAACCAAGACCAAAGCCACTGTGTTCTACACTCCCAAATCTTCTCGAGTCAAGATACCACCAGTATTCATCTTTGTTTATACCTGTTTCATCAAAACGTTGTTCAAGAACATCAAGGCGTTCCTCTCTCTGGCTGCCGCCTATGATTTCGCCAATTCCTGGAACAAGGATATCCATTGCTGCAACGGTTTGATTGTCGTCATTTACTCTCATATAAAAGGGTTTAATCTCTTTGGGATAATCAAAAATAATAACAGGTTTTTTAAAATGTTTTTCAGTTAAGTATCGTTCATGTTCTGAGCAAAGATCATGACCTGCTTTTACTTCAAATTCAAATTTTTTTTTTGCTTTGGATAAAATATTTACAGCATCATTATAGGGGATGCGCAAAAAATTTTGGGAAATAATATTATCTAAGGTTTGCATGAGAGTTTTGTTTACAAATTTTGCAAAAAGATCTAAATCCTCTTTGCAGTTTTCCATGATATGATTAATAAGGTATTTTATGAAAGTTTCTGCAATATCCATGTTGTCATGAAGTCCGCAAAAAGCCATTTCAGGTTCAATCATCCAAAACTCTGCTACATGGCGGCTTGTGTTTGAGTTTTCTGCTCTGAATGTAGGTCCAAACGTGTATACATCTCCCAATGCAAGGGCAAACATTTCAGCTGATAATTGGCCTGAAACAGTAAGGTTTGCCTGTTTCCCAAAAAAGTCATCATTATATCCGCTACAATTTTTGATAAACTCTTTGTTAGTAAAATCAAGGGTTGTAACTTTAAACATTTCACCGGCACCTTCACAGTCTGAACCGGTTAAAACAGGTGTGTGAACGTAAATAAACCCTCTCTCCTTAAAAAATTTATGTACGGCAAATGAGAGTTCAGAACGGATTCTGAAAGCTGCTCCATATTTGTTTGTTCTTGGTCTTAAATGGGCAATTGTTCTTAAAAACTCATCTGAATGTCGTTTTTTTTGGAGAGGATATGATTGCGGAGCAAGGCTTATTAATTCTATCTCTTCAGCTATGATTTCCATGGCTTGCCTGCCTCCTTTAGATTCAACCAGCTCTCCTTTTACAGATACAGCAGAGCCTGTGGTAAGAGAATCTATTGAATCAGCGTTTTTAATGGTGTTGTCAACTATGATCTGCATATTACTTATGCATGAGCCATCATTTACTTCTACAAAAGAAAATTTTTTCGAAGTCCTCCTGGTTCTTACCCAGCCTTTTATTAATACCTGTATGCCTGTTTGTTTATTCTTTATCAGGCTGAAAATTTTTGTTCTCTGTATTTTTTTCTGGTTCGTATTCATAAGCCTCAGTTTGTTATTACAAATTTTTTAAAAGGTGATTTGAAGGCAGGTTTTTTATAGTTGAATAAAAATCATCCAAAATTTCTGAAAAAACCTCAAGGTTTTTGGCCTGTGCACAGGGCAGGGTTACATATCCGTTTTTATCAATTGCGTTTAAAACAAATCCCACACTTATTTTATCTGTATCAATGGCTGGAATATAACCTGATTCTTCTTTTGTTTCCACAGCTGTTTGTATTATAATTTTGCTTTTTGTTAAAACAAGTAAAACTTTTTCCACTAAAGGAGCAGGGATATCTAATTGTTCACTTATTTTATCCAGAGTTAGAGGTGAAGGCTGGTTTTCCGCCGAAAAATTTTTTATTATAATGAATGTTGCCTGTAGAGCTATTTTTTTTTCCAGCCAGGGACTTATTTTTTTTGTTTTATTAAAAAATTCATATTGATTAATATTTTCACAGGCATATGATAATTCTGCTCCAAAAAGAACTATAAGCCAGCTTATCTGGAGCCATATTAAAAAAAGGGGAAAAGCAGAAAAACTTCCATATATGGCATTGTACTTTGAAACTCCAACCTGAAAATTTATATATGTAAACTGAACAATCTGGTAAAGAGAGCCTGCTGTAATGGCTCCGAGTATACCGGAGGAGGTGTTTATTTTTTTATTGGGTATGAAAAGATATATTATGGTAAAAAGCATCCATATAATAAGATGTGGAAGAAATTTAAAAAAAGTAGTAAGAAAAGGATTTATTCTATATAAAAGTGCGGCATCTTTTGTAAACATTGTAATTTTCGAAATTAAAAAAACCATGGCACTGTTGTAAAGAATAAAGATCATAGGTACTATTATAGTTAAGGGGAGGTAGTCACTGAATTTTCTTCCAAAAGAACGTTCTGTTTTGATTTTCCATATTTTATTTAAAGAGCTTTCAATATACCCAAATACTTTCATTACAGACCATATAAGAAAAATAGCTCCAATTCCTGCAATCATCTCCTCTTTTGTGTTTTCTAACAGGGTTTTTGCAAAATTTATAACTCTAAATATGACTTCTTCCTGGCCTACAAAATTTTCAACCAGACGTTTTTCCAGGTTCTTTTCAAATCCAAATCCCTTTGCTATTCCAAAGACTAAGGCTACAATGGGGACAATGGATAAAAGAGAGTAAAAAGTTAAAGCAGAAGCCATTAAAGGGCATTGATCTTTGTTGAATTTTTTAAAACTCAGCAATAAAATCCTTAGAACTTTAACTATTAATGATTTATGAAATGAAAGTTTATCTAAATGTATGCTCCAAATATCCGATGTAAAAAAGTTGATATATTTTTGCATTTTACCAGGCTGTTTTTTTTATGATTAATATTTTATCAAGAATTTTATATGAAACTCTGTACAACAGACCGTAATCATGAGAGTTTTAATTTTCGATGTGGCAGATAAATATGCCATGTATATTATATGAAAGTCCGTTTAAATGACTATAATCATTGAGCTTTTATTTTTTGTTGTGGCCGATAAAGAATAGCCATGCTCAGGCTATGCCGGTTATAAAAAATTTAAGTATAGTCTTTTTGTCAGTTTTTTCAAGTTTTGTTTTATATACACAGAAATTTTTCATTCTGTA
>JASFBI010000328.1 GCA_030149595.1 Desulfobacterales bacterium | reverse complement strand
AAATTAAAACTCTCATGGTTACGGTATGTTGAACGGAGTTTCATATAAAAGATATTCCTGTTATGACTAACAAAGTTATTTAGAAGATAATAACAAAACAGATAAAAAACCGTACTTACACAGCAATAAAGTATTAGATAAAATTAAGGCTTTTAGCTGATTTACCCAATCCTGAAATTAGTATACAATTCTTTAATTAAGAATATAATTTTAATAACGGTCATGGGGCCGATCTGGATTTTTCATACGGTTTTGCTACAAAAATCCTTTTGTTTTTTTCTCTCCTTAAATAGAACATAATTGCAGTTTTAAAGGATTTATTCATGATGTCAAATATTAATGAAAACAGAGTCTGGATTATTTCAAAAAACAGATATATTAACACAAATTTAAGCCATATACCCCATTTAACTGATGAAAAAATCAATCAGATACAAGAATATAAAATATCAGATTTTGGTTTATACCTTCTTGATCCCAGACCAATTGAAGTTAAAAAAAAATTAATAGGATGTGAAATCACCTACATAAGATCTCTCTACCACAGATTAAAAACAAACCTATTACATTTTTTTGGCTTTAACTCACAAAAAAAAGCTGACAACTTAAACCATTTAACCGAAAATTTTGAGTCAGACATTATTTTAACAAATATTAGATTGAAGAACAAACATCTTAATGATTTTTTAAATAACTTAGAGTCTCTATTAAGACCATATGATTCAGTTGTCAGCAAATTATCCAAACTTGATATATCAAAAATTTCAGATATAAAAGGTGTATGTGAAGGTCTCGGTAAAAATCGCACAACCCTTAATCTGAAAAACAGCATTACTGATAAAATCAGCTATATTAAACAAAATTTATTATCCGATATAAGTATAATTTTAAAAAAAGCATACATATCTGAAGGCCTTTTTGAATTAAGCGGATTTAACTTTTCCAAGTATAATTCCAATAATTCACACACGCTGCTCTGTTTTAAACAAAACAACACTCCAAATGCCATGGTAATTGATTCGGATAATAATATTTTATTTAAAATAAAAGATATAAAGCTAATTAATTTCCTCAACCTTTTTGATTATTCAATTAATAATAACAAAAATTTAAACCAGTCCATTTATCAAAGCATAAATGGTGAAATTTTACCTACAAAACTTTTTTTTACTAAAAATATTGAAATAAACTATTCTAAAGGAAATATCCCAAAAACCTATCAAAATTTTTTCAACTCATATGATATTGGTGAAAATAAAAAAGAGTCTGTTATAAAAACTTTAAATAATTCACAATTTGGCATCTCATTCAGCTATATTCCTGTTTCAGGTAAAAACAAATTGCACACAAATATATCAGTCATCCACGACTTAAACGCCTTGGACCCTATAAAAAACAGTTTTCCTAATTTATTCCAGCAACTAAACAAAGAAGTCTCCCTTTCGACAGTTGGGAAATATTATCTTTTAGATTATATTAAAGGAAGTAAATAAGAATGACAAAAAATTATAATGAGAATGACTACAAATGGATTTCAGAGTTAACTGATTATCCAAAAAACTTAAATGAAAAAACCGGTTTTTTTAAAGATACATCCACTATTACCATACCGGTCAATCCCATAGAAAAAATAATTTTCCAGGAAAAAGCTAAATCTGCCATTAGAAAAATAGCCCAAAACAGAGGGCATATGTTAATGGTTGGAAAACCAGGAACCGGCAAATCCATGCTTGCTAATATGTTTAATATTGTTTTAGAAAAATCCATGGGTGATTATCTTAAACCAAGAGAAGCTATTACCGCATTTCCAGGAAAAGATAACAACCACATAAGATTTGCATATGAAAACCCAGAAGCCTTGGACAAACGCATATCTCAGATTACTAAAAACATAGATACAGCCAGTAATAATGTTGAGGAATTCAGTCTTTCTACTGAAATAAATTCCATAAAAAAAGTTAAAAGCTATCTGATATTTATTGCAATAATAAGTGCTGTTGCAGGAATATTTTTTCAGCCAGCTTTTATACTAACCAGCCTTGCCGGAATGGGAGCAATCTTTCTGTTTATTCAGGAAAATAATCAAAAAACACAGGAAAAAATTCAAAGGGAAACACATTCAGGCAAACAAAATTTTGTTAAAAACCTTACTGATATGATACCTGAAATTCTTTTTGACCCAAGAAAAGAGACTGATTTAATGGCCAGAATATCAGAACCCAACTCAAAAAACATGAAAGGCGGATTCAGGCATGATCCATATCAATCAGGCAGTCTTCAAACCCCCCCCCATAAAAGGGCATTTTTAGGTGCCCATGCAAAAGCTCCTGTCTTATATATAGATGAACTAAAAACACTCATTAAGACAAACTACATGTCAGATCTTCTTGAGATTATGCAGAATAAAGAGTTTATTTTGGAAGGAGGAAGAAATTCAGGAAGCGGAGCTGCTGATAAATCTGAAAATTCTGTAAAAGCAGAAAATATTATAATAGCATGTTGTAATTACGACACCCTTGCCTATCTTCAAAAAGAAGGGGATGGTGCTTTTTTAAGCAGAATAGAAGACAAAGGCGAAGTTGTTAATATGGAAAATATGGTTCCTGAAACTACAAAACACATACAACAGGTTGTACAGTACATAAAACAGGAGATAATAAGTTTTGAAAAAGAGATTAAAAATACCTGGGGGGAAATATTTAACAAAGAGGGGCATGAAGGAGTTAAACAAAGATGTGAGCATATTTTTGGGAAACAGCTCCCTGATAACTACAGACTAACTGCAAGGGAATTCAGCAGGGAAGCCGTTCTTGAAATAATAAAAGAGTTAAGAACCAGAGGGTCTGATCAAAAACTAACCTGCATCTTAAGACCTGTGAACGGAATTATAAAAACAGCAGAATTCAATGCTATTTTTGATAACACTCCTGTTGTTGAAGCAAAGCATGTTCAAAATGCCATAAAAGAACATATCAGTCTTGAGGGAGGTCTTTCAAAGGATGTTATACAATCTAAAAAAGATCTGAAAAAATATATAAACTCCCTGACAGATTCCATAGGTTATGTTGTAGGGCTTGCAGTAATTGAATCAAAATCAAGCGGCCAGATGTTCGGTCAGCCCCTTCCCATTCACTGCCAGATAAATTCAGGCGGCCCTGACACTGTTATTGCTTCTGGAAAAATAGGAGATATTGCAAAAGGTGCAGCACAAAATGTCAGAGCATCCATAAAAAAGATCTTTTCAAAAATAAATGCTCCTTATATTGGTCATGAAATGCATATTGAATATATCCAGGCCCATGGCGGAGTTGTGGGGGACAGTGCTTCT
>JASFBI010000032.1 GCA_030149595.1 Desulfobacterales bacterium | reverse complement strand
CTGTGGATAAAGCTGTATATCAGGGAAATGACATGGCACTTGCTGAACATATGTTCATTACCGGTGTAAAGGGTCCTAACGGTCGTGTTACATGGTGTGTTGGTGCAGCTCCCAGTGGTTGTGGGAAGACAACTACTGCAATGGCAGGAACATATCTTGTTGGAGATGATCTTGCCCAGATGTGGATTGATGAAAATGGTTCAATTCGTTCTATAAATCCTGAATGTGGAATATTTGGAATTGTTGAAGATGTAAATATGGCAGGCGATCCAATTCTTATGGACAGGCTTAGAAATCCAGGTGCTGAAGTTATCTGGACAAATGTTCTTATTGATGAGAATGATGTTCCCCACTGGCATGGAAATGGTGAAGAGTCACCTGAAAAAGGAAAAAATTTTCAGGGAGAGTGGAAAAAAGGAATGGTTGATGAAAACGGGAAAAAAATTCCCCTGTCCCATCCCAATGCCCGCTGTACCATAGCTTCAAAAGAACTTGCAAACTATTCTGAAAAAGATGCTGAAAATCCGGCAGGAGTTGAAACCCGAATTATTACATACAGTGGCAGGGATAGTGATACCATGCCCCCTGTATGGGCAGCTAAAACTTCTGAAGAAGGAGTAGTTATTGGTGCATGTATAGTATCAGCTGCTACAGCTACAGAGGTCGGTTCAACTGGAGTAAAGCGTGCTCCTTGGGCAAATGCTCCTTTTATTCCAGGTGCTTTGGGTGACTATATGAATGCTCAGTTTAATTTTTTTGGAAATGCAAAGATAGCTGAAAGCAAAAAGCCTGTAATTGCCGGTCTTAATTATTTTCTTACAGATGAGGCACGGGGCGGTTCATCCAAAAAGCTGCTTGGTGAAAAAAAAGATGTAAAAGTCTGGTTGGCATGGCTTGACAGATATACTCATAGAGATGTAGATGCAATATCCACTCCCATTGGATTTATACCAAAATATGAAGACCTTAAAGATCTGTTTAAAACCATAGTTGATAAAAATTATCCAAAAGAGCTATATATCAAACAGTTTTCTCTCTATATTGATAAAATTACAGGCAGGATAGATCTTCAGACAGATGCATATGGAAAAGAAAAAAACATTCCTGAAGTGTTATTTACTGTATTGAAAAAACAGAAAGAGGCACTTATGCTTTTGAAAAACAGGTTTGGGTCTGTTGTGATTCCCACAGATCTTATGTAGTGTCCTACAGGTGTATGCAAAACACTAAATTATCCAATTTTTGCATTGGAAATTGGAAAGAAAATTAATTTGATCATCGGGATGCAACAGGGCAAGCTTTGGTCAAATTAATTTTTCTCCTTGAACTTGGAAAATTTTTTATTTTGTAACAGCCTGTGCAGATCCTCTCATTTTTTATTGTTATTGCTTTTTTTTCTGTTGATTTTATCAAATGCTCCCTCTATGGCCTGTTTTAATATTTTAGTTTCAACAGGTTTTGCCAAGTAACCGTCAAACCCCAATTGTTCAAGCTTTTCTTCACTATATATGGGGATAAAACCAGATAAAGCATAAATTACTATATCTTTATCTATTTTTCTAATATCTTCACATAATTTTAATCCGTTAATTTCAGGCATGCTTAAATCTGTAAAAATAAGGGGGAATTTTTTTTTTGATAGTTTAGCCATGGCTGCTTTATAAGAATCAGCTGTTTCAATTATATATCCATAGCTGGTTAAAACTTTTTTTAATATGGTAAGCTGATCTTTTTCATCATCAACCAGCAGGATCTCTTTTGTCATATATAAAAACCTTAATAAATATTAAACAGGAAATTATTATTATTTTTAAAAAATGAATTTAGTGTGCAGCAGGTTAGATATCTTTTTCTACCATATATTTTTATAAAACATATGTAAAACATATAAAAACAGATTATGCTAAAAATGTCAAATTCAAATAATATTTCATAAAATTCATTTTATAAAAAGTATGTTGTATAGTTTATTTTTCAGATACTTGTAAGTTTTTTTATTTTGATTTTCTGTTTTTTAACTTTGTTTGTCCATTTTGTATCTGATTTTAAATAGATTCGTGCCAAATCGTTAAATTCAGCTGCCAGGTTATAGTTTTTTTTTATAGTCCAGGCCTGTGCCAGGTAAAAATAGTTTTGGCCGTTAGATGGATCTATGCTGATGGCTCTTTCCAAAATAGTTATTGCCTGATCAATTTTATTATTATCCATAAGTTTTTTACCCTGCATTGTCAGATAGAGGGAGGCCGATAAAAGCTGCCTGTTTTTTATTTTTTCCTCTGCACTCTCTTTTTTACCATTAATGTTATGGATAATATGACTGTTTTTTGTTTTTAAACTACAACCAGTCCATGATGTAAAAGTTATAAGAAGTAAGAAAAGCAGTAATTTTTTTTTAGAAATTATCATTATTTGAAAATACCTTTTTATTTAATAGATTGAAGTTTGGTAAGTTTTCTGCTTTTTTAAAAATTTGTCAAACTGATTCTTTTTAAAATTTAAAAAAAGAAAGTATTTATATGGATTATAATATTTGGAGTGATGAAAGCCTTAAAACAGAATATAAAGATATTGTTTTCTCTTTAAACAGGCGGGATTTAAATTTTTCTGAAGCATATATAATATTAAACAGGGTAAATGCATTGGTTGATAGAGCTCCGTGTTTATCATTTAAAGTATTAATTGATGCTTTAAAAGATACTTTGACAAACAAAAAATATCTTAAACAAAAACAGGCATATTTTCTTTATAAAAATGCAGCAATCTCTTTAATATTAATTATTTTAAATAATAAAGATAAAGAGATTATGCAAGATGCGTTGCAGGCTCTTTTATTTGTAATGTATACTACAAAAGGCACGCAGTATAAAGCTGCATCCGAAGCTTTGGGATCTCTTCCGTTAAAATTTAATAATCCTGTTATAAAAGAATCTGATATGGATAATATCTCTTTTATAACCTGGGACTCTTTTTTTAAAAAATATGGTCAATGTTTGATGAGTGAATGTTTTAAAAAAGGCAGAAGTATTGTTATGCCTGTTAACTCTTCAGAAGATATTATGGTGGTTAAAATTGCATCGGACTTGGAATCTGCAAAGCTCTTGGGGATAGAAGCAGCATGGATGAATTTTTTTTTGAAAAGAGAGATAAGTTTTAAAATAAATTTTCAAATTCCAAATCCCATCAAGGTTAAAAATAATTATCTTTTTCAGATTACAGTTCCGGATATATTTAAAGGGACAGACCATGGAGGAGAAGATAAAAAATATTATGGAATATGTTTTACTGTTAATAAGAATTATTTTTACTATATAAATGGGCATAATGGAGATAATGGTCTTAATTTGTTTGATTTTTCCAAATCTTTGTCAGAGAATTCCTGGCTTTTAGGAAAACTGGCTTCACTTGGTATTGTACATACTTCACCGATTCCTCTGTTTCATAATCGTGTTTCTAAAAACAGGAGAAGAGATGGTGGGTTGTATGAGTGGCCAAGGGGAGGAAGATTGGATAAGTGGCTTGAATCATCAAAATATCCAAATTTTGGATTAACCGGGGTAAGGGATTTTGAACATTTTGCAGGAATAGATGATTTAAAAAAAAAGATATATTTTTATGTGGGTACCCATATCTTAAGTCTTGTTTTGGTTGCAGGAAGTTATTTTAGATTTAAAGAAGATGCGGATATTGTTTGTACTTATATCAGCCGTACCTGTGATGTGAGACATCTTTTTGAAAAAAAAGTTATTAAAAAAATTATTTTAGAGATATTTTTAAATTATTATAATGGTTTTACAGGTAAGATATTTAAAGGGATTATTCCTCTGGATTTAGATCTGTTTGCGGACAGGTTAATTTCTGAGATGGGTTGTGATAAATATATGGAAGAAGTATTTAGAGTAGTTGATCAGGATCAGATGAGTCAAGGGGAGTTTTTTAGTTTTCTTTCCCAAAGGGGTATGAATCAGGTAAATATAGACAAAACTATAAAAGGAAAAGAGGAAATAGTACTTATTTCAGGACCTCATTTAGGTGGTTTTAATCAAAAAATATCAATACCGGAATTAACAGATTTTATTTCTGCTGTATCAGCCCTCTGTATAAGCGGAAAATATTTAAATTCAAAAACTGTTTAACAGGTTGTTACAGAGTGAAATTTTTTCAAGTTCAAGGCGGAAATTTATTTTGACCATAGGTTGTTCTGTTGTATTTCCCGGAGCAAAATTGTTTTTCCAACACATAAATTGGACAAATCAGTATTTTGTAACAGCTATATTTCTATGCCAATACATGCACTGTTCCATGTGCCTACTCTTATCCATCCTATTCTGCGTTCGTAAGAAGATCGTAATTCTCCACTATATCGCTGTTCTCTTTTTATAAGAATGTAATTTTCAAAATTACGTCTGTCTAATCCGCTTCTTCTGTCAGTTTGTGATCTTATAGTACTTTTATCGTATGTGTTTATAATAGTTTTGTTTTTCATAATAGTCAGCCTTTATTTAACAATTTGTTTATTTCCGGGTAGTTTTCAATGGCTTTTATAAATTGTTTTGTTCTATGGGTTAATCTTTGGTTAACAACCCACAAAAGTTTTTTCATAATATTGTAACCCATTAAATTATCATTGTCCATAAGCTCAAATATGGTTTCTGATTTTATTGATAAAATTTCACTTGTCTGGGAAGATACTGCATCTACCATAAAATCCTGCCCTCCCAGCATGGATATCCATCCAAAGGATTTTCCGGGTTTTATGGAGTCCAGTGTAATTGTTACCTCTTCTGAAATCTGTTTTTCCAAAAGAACCTTCCCTTTTTTTAACATATAAAACCTGTTTGCAGAATTGCCTTCACAAAACACTAAGTCAGACTCTTTGTATGTATTAATTTTAAGATAAGGAAGAATTTTTTTTATCATATTATCTGAAAGATACTGGGCCAAAGCAATTGTTTTAAAATCATCTATTGTAATCATATATAAAGGACCTGTAAATTTAAAATATTATTGCTGTAAAATTTTAATGACAAAGAAAATAACTGTTATAAAAAATGTACCAAAAGCCGCACTTAAACCGATGGGAACTGTTTTGTTTTTCAAAGCATAAACAGCTTTTGTTTTTAAATCATCTGTTTTGCTTTTATCTTTAATAAAAAGAGAACCGTATAGATTAATTAATATGTTTGAAATTTTTAAAGGTAGATTATTGCCTGTTTTACAGATAAAACCTGTTAGTTTTACAGCAATAACCTCATCACAGATCCTGTTTAATAAATTGAAACTGTAGTTGACAATTTTATAAAATATTTCGCTGCCTTTTCTGTAAAACCAGTCAAAATCAAGATTTATAGAGCATGTTTCTTTTGGGTAATATCTGAGATATTTTAGAATATAAAATGATAGTGCTCCAAACATAAGAAGTTGAAGTTGAGCTATTACATGGGCACTTGTATATGGTATATAATTTACTTCATATGGAAGCATGTTATAAAGGTATTCTGGGAATACACCTATAAATATACATAAAAAAGATCCTGTTCCCATGGCAAACAGCATATTAAGTGGAGCTTCTTTTACTTTAAATTCGCTTTTTTTATTAAAAAACATGAAGTAAGGAACTTTTATGCCAGCATAAACAAAAACTCCTACTGAAGCAAATTCAAGAGCTGCCCATACAAAAGCAAGTTTATTGTGGGCTGCAGCAGAAATTATCATTGATTTACTTATAAATCCAGAAAAAAGAGGAGCAGACATAGATGCAGCACCTATAATACAAAAAATGCATGTAAAAGGCATGTATTTGTATAATCCTCCTAAATCAGTACATTTTATTTTGCCTGTAACATGCAGTACAGCACCTGCTGACATAAACAGTAAAGACTTGTACAGAATATGACAAAAGGCATGGGACACTGTTCCGTTTATGGCAAGTGTTGTACCTATCCCTATGCCGCACATCATAAATCCTATTTGATTAATCAGACTGTATGCAAGTACCCGCCTTATATCATTTTCCAAAATAATGAAAAAAAGAGGAATTGCAGTCATTAAAACACCAAGCCATATAAGAAGCTCTGTTCCTGCAAATATCCTTGCCATAAGATATACTGCACTTTTTGTGGTAAATGCACTTAAAAAAACAGCTCCTGTTGCAGTGGCTTCTGGATATGAATCACTGAGCCATGAATGAAGTGGGCATATAGCTGCATTTATGGCAATGGATAGAAAAATGAGATATGACTCTGTGCTGGAGAGTGTTAAGTGGTCTATTTCCATTGAGCCTGTTTTATTTACATAAAGAACAATACCGGCCAGAAGAAAAAGCCCTCCTAATATATGAATCAGTATATATCTGAAACCTGCTGCAGTTGCTTTTTCTGTTTTTCCTGCAAAAATTAAAAATGCAGAAGCAAAAGCCATTATTTCCCAAAAAATATAAAGGGATAAAAAATCCCCCGCAAAAGTTACCCCGAGAGCTGCTCCAGCATAAATAAATGCACAAATATGAGAGACATTATCCTTTGATTTCAGGGCAAAAAGAGTTGCTATAAATGATACAAGTGAAAAGATGCAACCGAATATCCTGCTTAGTTTATCTATTTTGCAAAGTATTAGTTTATGGTTAAGAAAATTTATTATGAAATGATCACCATAAGAAATATTTAAAATAAGAAACAGGGAGACAGCAGGGAGTAAAAGCATATATGTGCTTTTAATTTTGCCATTTAAGAATGGGATTAAAAAAGCACCTGCTATAAGTATAAATGCCGGATGAAAATATATGTTAATATGTGCTTGATCCATAATGTTTTTATTATTTTTAGTTTAAGGGGAAAGTGAAAAATAAAATAATTTATTATTTTTTATCATAGTAATTTTCATCTCTTTTGATTAATGGACTTATTATTTTTGCTATAAAAATTAAAAGAATACAGGATATAAAACCATATACAGCAAAAAAATTTGAATAGTTTTCCCAGTAAAAATCACCGTGTTTTTTAATAAAAAAATCTGAAGTTAATAAAATTCCTAAAAACAGGTAAAATACTATTAGAGCTTTTTTGGTGTTTTTTTTCATGGCAATTAACCATCCCTAATATATAAAAGATCAATAAATATTGCTGTATAAAGAGCTTTCTTGCAGCCTTTTATTGGGCATGTGATAATTTTTATATTTTCTGATTTTACCTTCCATATATCTAATCTCCAAAAATAACCTGAACAGCTGTTTGTGCTAAATTGTAAAATGGCTGAGGATAAATAAAGAGTATAAAGGTAGATGCTGCTGTAATACCAAGTGGTACAAGGCACCATGCTGGTGCTTCTCTGTATTCTGTAAATGTTCCCTGGACTTTGGGTTTTAGAAAAAAAGAGGTATATATTATTGGTAAAAAATATGCTGCATTTAATAATGAACTTATTAAAATAACTGCAAGCATTATATATTGATGCTCTTCCACAGCTCCCATTACAAGATGCCATTTACTTATAAAACCGCAAAAAGGAGGAAGTCCTATAATGCTTAAAGAGCCTATTAAAAAAGCAGTCATAGTAATTGGCATGGCACGGCCAATACCCTGCATCTGGCTTATATTTTTTATTCCGGTTGTCGCAAATATTGCACCTGCACAAAAAAACAGGGTTATTTTACCAAAGGCATGCATGGATATGTGAAGCATACTGCCTGTGAGAGCTGATTTTGATAATAAACCAACACCAAGAATTATATAGGAAAGCTGACCTATGGTTGAAAATGCCAGTCTGCGTTTAAGGCCGTCTTGTGAAAGGGCTATTAATGAAGCTGTAATTGTAGTTACTGCAGCTATAATACAAATAATTTCGTTCAGGTCTAAAAGTTTAAGATAATTTATGCCAAAAACAGATATAAAAACTTTTACAATACAGAAAGCTCCGACTTTTACAACTGCAACAGCATGCAAAAGTGCACTGACAGGAGTAGGAGCAACCATTGCAGCGGGAAGCCAGCTGTGTGACGGCATTACTGCTGCTTTGGCGAATCCGAAAATAAACATAAGCATCAAGGTTTTGGCTAAAAAAGGAGAAATATTGTGGTTTATTAACATTCCTGTGTCTGTAAATTCAAGGCTGCCTGTAATGGAATAAATAATTATCATAGCAGGTAAAAGAAGGCCTATGGATGAACCAACTATATAAAACAGATATTTTCTGCCGGCTTTTTTTGATTCTTCATTTTGATGGTGGGCTACAAGGGGGTATGTTGCAAAGGATAAAAGCTCGTAAAAAAGATACATGGTAAATAGATTTCCGGAAAAAGCGACTCCTGTTGTAAAACAAATAGATAAGGCAAAAAAACAGTAATATCTTGTCTGGCTGTGTTCATTTAGTTTTCGCATATAACCTATGGAGTATGCAGAAGTAATAATCCATAAAAAAGAGGATACTATTGCAAAAAGAAGACCGAATCCGGTGACCTCAAGTTTTATTGAAAGGGAAGGCGTAATTTCAGCTATTACCCAGCAGATTTTGCTTTTGCCTGTAATTACAGGAACCATAGATATTATAATAATAAACTTTATTATAGCAGCTGTAAATGTCCATGCTTCTCTTATATTGTCTGTTTTAGATGAGACAAGAAGAAGAGGAAGAGACAGCGAAATAAGTATAGCCAAGAAAGGTTTTATTGAAATTATATCCATTGTTTTTAAATTATTGTGTCAGGTATAGCATGATCTATAAAGTTTGTAATAATATCTCCTGAATATAAGCCGGCAGCAATAAGCAGAAGAACTGTTATGCATAGAGGTATAATCATTGAAATAGGAGCTTCATTAAATTTTGCAGTATTTTCAGTATGATTATGTTTACTAAAAAAGCCATGTTCTATAACTCTGAAAAAGAGAATACAGCAGATTAAACTACTAAAAATTAAAGCAGCAAAAAATTCATAATGTCCTGCTTTTTGTGCAGCAGATAAAAGATACCATTTACTGAAAAAACCACATGAAGGTGGAACTCCTATTATAGAAAATCCGCCGATAATAAATCCTGTTGCAGAAAAGGGCATTTTAAGGAATATGTCTTTAAAATTTTTAAATGAATCATTTTTTAAAACATAAATAAAATTACCTGAAGATAGAAACAGGCACATGGTCATTAAAGCATCATTCAGAATATGAAGGATTGCTCCTGTCATGCCTGTCCGATTTCCAAGCCAGAAGCCCCCCACAATATAACCTACTTCTGTAATTATTATATATGAGAGCATATGTTTCAGATTTTTTTGGGAAAGAGCAAAAAAAGATCCACAAACTATAGCAATTGTAGCAAACCATACCATTATGTTATTTATATTAAGTTTAGAAAAAGAATAATCAGGTAAAAAAACATTTAATATAATACGTATCATGACATAAAGCATAACTTTTGTAGTAAGAGATGCTACAAGTGCACTTGCTGCTGAGTGGGAATCAGAATATGCATTTGGGAGCCATCCGTGCATGGGAAACATACCCATCTTTATAAAAAGACCTGTCATGCAAAATATAAAAGCAAACATTACTGTTTGAGATTCCTCTAAAGCAGGTATTATGGTTGAAATATCAGCCATATTTAATGAACCTGTGCTAATATATAGGTAACCTATACCAAGCAGGTAAAAGCTTGCTCCAATTGTACCCATAAAAAGATATTTCAAACTTGCAAATGCTGCTTTACTGCTGCCAAATCCTATTAGAGCATAACCTGAAATGGACGTTATTTCTAAGAGAACATAAAGATTGAAAAGATCTCCTGTTGCAAGGATTCCTGTAAGACCGGCTATAAATAGTAAAAAAAGAGCATAAAATGCCCCTTTTTTTTGATCAAAATCTCTGTTTGCTGCTTTTTGAGAAGAGATTGCACATATTAATCCTACTATCATTACAACAACTATTATAGTACTGTTTAAATAATCTATGTTGTAGCAAATACCCCAGGGAGGAGCCCATCCGCTTAATCTGTATTCTATATATCCTGTTTCAAAAACTTTAGATAGCAGTATTATGGATGAATAAAGGGATAGACTTAGGGATAATATTGTTAAAAAATAGCATAGTCCTGGCCTGATAAATCCTGTAAAAGCTACTATCAAGGCAGATATAAATGGTATTATAATTATCAGTACAGGATAATGCTCGCT
>JASFBI010000327.1 GCA_030149595.1 Desulfobacterales bacterium | reverse complement strand
GCAGCAGCTTTTACCAATTCCCCTGGAAAAAAAAGACCATAAGCATTATAGATACTCCCGGATATCAGAATTTTTTTTCAGATACAAAAAACTGTATGCAGGCATGTGACAGTGCTGTTTTTGTTATTGATGGAGTAGATGGCGTAAAAGTACAAACCGAACAGGCATGGGAATTTGCTGAAGATTTTAACCTCCCCTGCATTATTTTTATAAATAAACTTGATCGTGAAAGGTCTAGTTTTGATAGAATTGTTCAGGATGCAACATCCTCTTTTTCAGTAAAACCAGTAATCCTTCAAATACCCATAGGAACGGAAAACGATTTTAAAGGTGTTGTAGATCTTTTGTCCATGAAAGCTTATGAATATGATGATACAGGAAAATCAGTTTCTGTAGAAATACCTGAAAATATAAAGGAAGTTGCTGAAGCTGAGCATGAATCTCTTGTAGAAAATTTAGCAGAATCTGATGATGAACTGATTGAAAAATATCTCGAAGGTGAAGCAATATCTGAGGAAGAACTTATCAATGCATTAAAAGCCGGTATAATAAAGAAAACATTTATTCCAGTTATTTGTGGCTCTGGAACAAAAAACATAGGCATTGATCTGTTATCAGATTTTATAGCTAATTACATTCCATCACCAAAAGATCATATTGACTGGACATGTACCGATGTTTCAGGCGATATTGAAGAAATACGCAAATCAGATATTGATGCCCCTTTTTCAGCATTTGTTTTTAAAACTGTGGCAGATCCATATGCAGGTAGGCTTTCCATTATGCGTGTGGTTAGCGGAACGCTAAACTCTGATGGAACATTTTATAATACAACCAAAGATGTAAAAGAGAGATATAGTCAACTTCTTACAATAGCAGGTAAGGAACAGAATACAGTAAAATATGCTGTGCCTGGATCAATTGTAGCTGTTGCAAAACTAAAAGAGACTACCACAGGAGATACCCTGTGTTCTGAAACAGATAAAATAAGTTTTAAATTGACAGATTCTCTGCCTACGCTTATTTCCTTTGCAATAAGCGCAAAATCAAAAGGTGATGAAGATAAAATATTTTCATCATTAAGCAAACTTCTTGAAGAAGATACAGCATTAAGTCTTGATCGTAATTCAGAAACAAAGCAGATTCTTCTTTCAGGGGGAGGACAGGTTCATATAGAAGTTACCTGTGAAAAATTAAAACGTAAATTTAATGTTGAAGTAAATTTAGATAAACCCAAAATACCATACAGAGAAACAATTAAGAAAAAAGTCAGGGTTCAGGGAAAACATAAAAAACAATCTGGTGGACATGGACAGTATGGTGACTGCTGGATTCGTTTGGAACCTTTGCCTAAGGGAAAAGGCTTTGAATTTGTTGATGCAATAGTTGGAGGATCAATTCCTAAAACATATATTCCGGCTGTAGAAAAAGGTGTAATTGAAGCATCAGCTCGTGGTATAATTGCAGGATTTCCCTGTGTTGATTTTAGAGTGACTGTTGATGATGGTACTTTTCATAGTGTTGATTCATCTGAAATGGCCTTTAAAATAGCTGGTTCTCTTGCTTTTAAAAATGCTATTTCCGAAGCAAAACCTGTTCTTCTTGAACCAATTATGAAAATTGCCATAAAAACTCCTGATGAATTTATGGGAGATATTATGGGCGATTTAAGCAGTAGAAGAGGTAAGGTTGGAGGAATGGATACTGAAGGAAAATACCAGGTAATAAATGCAACTGTTCCCATGGCAGAATTCCAGACTTACGCTCCTGATCTTCGATCAATTACCGGAGGCCGCGGGACTTTTTCCTTGGATTTTTCTCATTATGAAGAAGTACCCTCCCAGTTAGCAGAAAAAGTAGTAGAAGAAATAAACAAAAAAAAAGAGGAATAATTAAAAATTTAAAGATAACTGTAAAGTAAAAGAAAGCACTTTTGACTTTACGGTTATCTTTAATCTTTAGGATTAATTATCTGTCTTATGCGAACAGGTCTTTTTGTAATATTTAATTTAACTTTATTATGAATAAGAAAATTTTTTAAACCAGCTTTTGAAGTTTTTGCAGCATCATAATCATTATAATAAGATTTAAGATCTTTTATTTGAGGATATACTATATTTACTTTTTCCCATACATTTGGTGATAATTTTGCCTCAATAATATACAGAATATCTCTTTTATGAACAGCAACAAGGCAAATATCATTACCTATTTTTTTTTCTAAATCTCTTATTTTTTTTAAATTTTCTTCAGACAAATCCACAAGGGTTATTTTTTCTAAATCATACATTATCAAATATCCTTATTTATTAGGAGATATAATTTTTTTTTATTTAGGTATGTATTTTTTTTATTTTAGGTATTCATCGGTAAATGCCTACGGATAAGCCACCTGACATTAATATTGACTTTATTTGAATATCAAATTATTAAATGTTAGTCAAATAAAGTTTTAATGTATAAAAAAATATAAATTTTATATTTAATAATTTATGGGGAGAATAGATGAAAAAAAACAGGGTTATATTAAAAGATACTATAAAACAGGTTACCCTGGATCAGGATAAAGCATTAACTCCTGATGAAACTGTAAAAAGGTTTTATAAAAAAGCAAAAAATATAGGTCTGGATATTTTAGACCACACTGTAAGAATTGATAATAAAAGGATTGATATACCTGTATATTTTAGTATCTGCGGAAAAGATGCTGAAGCTGTAACAGGTACGAATAAGCAGATGGGAAAAGGTGCTACACCAAAACAAGCCAAAGCAAGTGCTGTAATGGAGCTTGTAGAAAGATTCAGCTTTTTTTCTTTTTATAATAATAGCCAAAATTTTATTACTGCTTCCCAAAAAAATCTTTCAAAAGATGTTATATCTTTTGATCTTATAGCAAAATCTGTTCATGATGACTCTTCTGAACTTGATATATCCAAAAAACTTTTTTCAGAAATTCCGTTAAAATGGACATATGCATACAATTTAACAAAAAATAAAGATGTACTAATTCCTTTTAACTGGTTTTACACAATAAACGAGTTTAATGGACCCTCTGCCGGAAACACGCCTGAAGAAGCTATTTCTCAGGGAATTTGTGAAATTGTTGAAAGACATGTATCTTCTGTAATAAGCAGAGAAAAATTAAGAGTACCTTTAATTGAATTAAATTCAGCAACTGATCAAATGGTTGTTGAGATGATAAACAAATATAAAAATGCAGGTATTAAATTATATGCATCTGATTTTACAATGGGTATGGGAATTCCATCAGTTGGTATTTTAGCCTATGACCCTCAAACATTTCCTGAAAAAAGTGAAATAGTGTGGACAGCAGGAACAAC
>JASFBI010000326.1 GCA_030149595.1 Desulfobacterales bacterium | reverse complement strand
ACGGCCTTATAGGCCGAATTCAAACCACGTTTTATAAACGTGGTTGTTGATTTGTAAATATATCTTTGTGGAAGTCTGATTGCCTGATAATAGTGTGGTTTAAACGATTTTTTATAAGATATTTATATAACCGGCCATAACGAAAATTGAAATTCTCAAGGTTACGGTTTGTTGGGCAGAGTTTCATATAAAAATACACGATACTGTTTTATTAATGTTATGGATGGTTTGAAAATGTCATATGAACATGGGGGACCAGTCTTTTGCACAATAAACTCACAAGCTTCTTTTATTAAAGGAACTATGCATATAAAACTGTATTAAAAACAGGGCTGATTAACAACTATCTGGCAAAAATTAAGAGTTGTTAGAAGTACAGATAATAAGTATTTGGGTGGAATTAATTCTATATTTAAAAGCACATTATTTAAGGTTTCTAACAGTTATAATTTGTTTTTTTGCTTTTGTTTTATAAAATAATTTTTATTCAGGTTACTATGAAAAGGGCTTTGAATAAAAAGAGTATTACTGGTGAGATTTACTCTGCTATAGTTAACAGTATTGCATGTAAAAAAACTTGAAGTGATAGCTTTTTATGTACTCTCAATAAAAATTAGGAGAGTACATAAAAGCAAGGAAATGAGAAAGGTTATATTACAGTCCTATGCCTGCAGTAACTTTTAATGTATTAACAGCAATGTTTCCACTTCCATTAATATTAGCAACAGTAAAACCTGCTGCTCCAACAGCAAGATCAGTTACGCTGGCATCCATGCCTAATCCGCCTAAGTCCATAGTAACTCCAACTAAATTACCACCGGATAACAAGCTTATATCAAAAGTTTGTCCAGGGGAAGTTGTATCTAAGTTATTTACTACATTTAATTGTGCTGTGCCGCCCGCAGATAGCATTCCAAGAAGACCATTAGCATCAATATCTACATTAGCCTCTATATCAAGATCACCATTAGCTATGGAAATATCAATACCTATCTGTCCGCTTATGGAATCCATTTCATTATTGTCTAAAGCTGACATTTCAGCTAATGCTGTATAAGGTATGAAAAGTAAAGTAAATGCAATAAGTAAGTATTTTTTCATTTTTTATCTCCTGAAGTTTAACTTTGTTACGATTATATTAAAAAGAGAAATATATTCTCATTTCCAGCTATAGTAATATGCAAATTCTATAATTGTAATAAATAATTTTTGCTGTTTGATTTGTTTTTTTATTACTAAAACTGCTGTTAACAGAAGCAGTTTTATTGAACATAATTAAAGTCAAGTATTAATGCTTATTAATTATATTAAACATAATTAAAGTCAAGCATTAATGTTTATTAATTATATTGAACTTATATATATTGAGCATAATTAAAGTCAAGTATAATATATATTACTTTCTGTTAAGGGAACTGTCAAAAATTTTATGAAAAAATATGCCAGAAAGATATTAAAAGATTTTCTTTTTAAAAATGGAAGAATCTGTATGTATAACAGAAAAAAATATAGATTATTCTGATTTATAAAATATTGTTGACTTTAAAAAGTTGCTTATGTAATAAATATGTACAGATTTTTAAATAAGGATCAATGTTTTTATAAAAATAAGGGGCAATAAAGTGAAGTTTCAAACAGGTTTATATTATTATTTTGCAAATTTGCCTGGGTGAGCTGAAACATATAGAAGATAACAGCAAAAAGCCGTGGGTAACATTGACTCCCAAGGCTTTTTTTGTTTTAAAAGACTGCGGGTAAGGTGATATGCTTTGCGGTCTTTTTTTATCAGTAGTAGCAGGCTTAAAATGAATTTTTTTAAATTGTTTTTTGGCGTGTTTTAAGGAGAATGAGATGACTTATTTAGGGAAGCATATTCGTTTAGAGAGAATTATTAATCGCAAAACCGGTAATACAGTTATAGTACCTATGGATCATGGGATTTCAGTAGGGCCCATAGATGGTGTTAAAAACATGAAGGTTTCCATAGATGCTGTATCAAATGGCGGAGCCAATTCAATTGTTGCACATAAAGGTATTGTAGGAGAAGGTCATCGTAAAAGTGGGAGAGATATAGGTCTTATTGTTCACCTTTCAGCATCAACCTCCCTGTCTCCAAGACCAAATGCAAAAACCCTTGTCTGTTCTGTTGAAGAAGCTATGAAACTTGGAGCAGATGCTGTGTCCATACATGTTAATCTGGGCAATGCAGATGAAAAAGAGATGCTGTATGATTTTGGTAAAGTAAGTTATGACGCACGTACCTGGGGTATGCCTCTTCTTGCAATGATATATACCAGAGGTAAAAATATAAAAAATGAATATGATGTAAATGTTGTTAAACACTCTGCAAGAGTTGGTTATGAAATGGGAGCAGATATAGTCAAGGTTGCTTATACAGGATCTGAAGAATCTTTCCGTGAAGTTGTTGAGGGTTGTAATATACCTGTTGTTATTGCCGGCGGTGAAAAAATGGAATCAGACAAGGAGATTCTTGAAATGGTTAAGGGAGCTATAACTGTGGGTGGAGCAGGTGTTTCAATAGGCCGGAATGTATTCCAGCATTCAAATCCAGAATTAATGGTAAAGGCTATTTCCTTAATTGTTCATGGTAAAGGTACTGTTGAAGATGCTTTGAAAATTTTGGGATAGGGAACTTTTATTTCTTTTAAAAAAATAAAAAAAGTTTTTGTGTTATGTATAACCGGCATGGCCGGAGCATGGTTATTCTTTATCGGCCACAACAAAAATTGAAACTCTCATGATTACGGTTTGTTGGACGGAGTTTCATATAAAACTGTAATAGGGAGAAGATAGATGCGTAAGATTTGGGTAAAGGTTGATCCCTGGGACAAAAGTATTGTAACCACTGCCATAGAGGGCGGGGCTGATGGTATAATGGTTGCAAAAGGTTTTTCTGAAAAGGTAAAGGAACTGGGCAGAATAAAGACCATAGCTGAAGATGGAGATCTTGTGCCTGGAAAAGATGTGATTTTTTTTACCATAAAAACAGGAGAAGATGAAGAAGAGATTGTAAAGCTTTGTCAAAACAGTATGGTTGTTTTGCAATGTACTGACTGGACTGTTATTCCCCTGGAAAATCTTATTGCAAAGGGTGCTGATGTAACTGCCCAGGTGGAAAGCTTAGAAGATGCTCAAACTGCATTTGGTATTCTTGAAAAAGGTGTAAACCAGATTCTTTTCCATACAAAAGACTCCCTTGAACTTAAAAAAGCTCTGTCTGAACTGAAAAAAACAGAGTTTACAATTCCCTTAAAAGAAGCTGAAGTAACAAAGGTTGTCCCTGTCGGTATGGGGGACAGGGTTTGTGTAGACACCTGTACCTTTATGAAAAAAG
>JASFBI010000031.1 GCA_030149595.1 Desulfobacterales bacterium | reverse complement strand
TAATAGAAGCACACACAATATAAAAATTCAATAAAGATATAAAAAAGTTACAGTCTTTATTTATAATAAAAAAACAGATATTTTCTTGATAGAACCACTCTTTCACATTTAATTACTATCTTTCATATAACATACAGGGTAGATTTATCTACCACAACGAAAATTAAAACTCTCATAGTTACAGTCTGTTGGACGAAGTTTCATATAAAACATGCAGGTTTTTTTAAAAAAAACTTGCATGTTTATAAAAAGAGTAGTATCTATTTTTATTTTTGATCACCTTGATTAAAAAAAATGATTGTAAAAATCGGGGCGTGGCGCAGCCTGGTAGCGCACCTGCTTTGGGAGCAGGGAGTCGGAGGTTCAAATCCTCTCGCCCCGACCATATTCATCTCTATTTTTTCAGTAAAAATCACAATGTCCTGCCATATATAAAAACATAATTTGTTATTTATCTCTAATAAATAAGGCTGGAAGGATGAGAACCAAGCTTCCTGTTATCAGTGTGCAAAACACAAGTTATTCCTCGTTAATGACAAACACTACAAAGCACTGAAAAGATGTCCAAATTAAAAAATTTAAACCTTAACTGTACACGATATGGTTGCGAAGGAATTCTCTAACAGCCTGTTGTATTCCAATCCTGAAAAATAAAGTACCTCTACCTATTGATACTTTTCCTCATTTTTGATAAATCTTGAAAAAAATTAATTTAACCACATAAAAAAATATTATTTTGCTTTCTCACTTTTGTATGTCTTTTTATATGAAACTCTGTCCAACAGACCGTAATCATAAGAGTTTCTATTTTCGTTGTGCCAGATAAATCTGCTCTGTATGTTATGTAAAAACATACAGAGGAAAAGACTAATCCATAATGATAAAATAAAACAGATATTCAGATAAACATCTAACAGCTCAATGGAGATTGATTATGATAAAAACAGTAAAGAGTATAGTAAATATTATTACAATGGAACAATCCCGCTACATGTTATGGGCACAGATCAAGGTAATAGGTTTTGTAAGAATTCTAAAAATAATAGCAGCTCTATTAACTTCAAAAAATTTTATTAAGGCTTTGATTTATAAACGAGAAACAACTGTATCCCATGTTCTTTCGGTTTTATGGAGTAATTTAGGATCAAAAACAGCTATAATAAGTGATGGCAAAAGCTATAGCTTTTTAGAATTTAAAGAGAGAGTTTTTAGAGCAGGCAACAGCTTAAACGCACTTGGTATCAAACCCCATGAAAAAATTGCAGTAATGCTTTATAACTCTAATGAGTATATGGAGATAATGTTCGCCTCAAGTATTACAGGCTGCCCTAATCCGGCTGTAAACTGGCATTTAAATGAAGATGATATTGTAGTTGCTGTTAACCGGTCAAAAGCTGTAGCTTTTGTATTTGACCACACTGCTATTGAAAAAATCGTAAAGATAAGAGAAAAACTAACAAGTGTTAAGCAGTATATTATGGTAGGAGGCAGTGAAAAGCTTGCTTTGGAAAATGATTTTTTCTTTTATGAATCAATGCTTAAAAAAGCTCAGACAACGCTGCCTAAAGGTAAGTTTATTGTAGCATTAAATCCTTATACAGGCGGTACCACAGGAGCTCCTAAATCCATAAATTACTATGATGCTTTCAGCACACTGTTTGGAACAGCTGAAAATGCTCCAAGAGTTAGCATCCTTGAATTCATAGAGCTTTTAATAAAACAGTTCAGCATGTTGTACTATCTTAACGGGCATAAAATAAATGATATTCGGTCCCTTGTTATAGCTCCTATTTATCATGCAGGAGCACTGGTTGGAATCCTTCCTTTTTTTCTGGGCGGAACCCTGGTAATGATGAAAAAATTTGATTCCGAAAAGGTTCTTGAGATCATAGATAAAGAGAATATTTCATGGATATTTGCAGTTCCCACAATTATGCAGAGAATTATTGCATTAGATGACAAGATAAAATCAAAATATGATTTATCCTCTTTAAAAACTCTTATTTCTGCTGCTGCTCCATGTCCTTTAGAGGTAAAACAAAAAATAAACGATCTTTTTTTAAAACAGGGTGCAGATGGTTTTGTATTCCATGAATATTATGGTGCTGCTGAAACAGGTATGATAACTTTACTTCAGCCAGATGATTATAAAAACAATACTAAGCGACTGGCAAGTGTGGGGAAAATCAGATGTGGGGAACTAAAAGTTTTAAATATTGACGGTAAAGAGTGCGAAATAAATGAAAAAGGGCGAATTCACAACAGATCCATGATGACTGTTATATTAAATTATCAGGGAGCTGGTGAAAAATTAAAAGAGGTTCTATTTATTATAGATGGACAGGAGTATTATGATGACGGCCTTATCGGATACCTTGATGAAGACAACTTCCTTTATCTTACCGGCCGGGAAAAAGAGCTTATTATCATGGGCGGTGTAAATGTTTATCCTGCCGAACTTGAAGAAAAAATTGTAAATCACGAAAAAGTTATTGATGTGGCTGTTATAGGAATTCCTGATTCAGACCTGGGAGAGATTGTTCATGCAGAAGTTCAGCTTGAAAAAGGAGCCGGTTTAACTGAAAAAGAGTTATTAAAACATTGCGAGAAAGAAGGCCTTTTTGGCTTTAAACTACCAAAATCAATAAAATTTGTTGATGAACTTCCAAGACATATTGATGGAAAACTGATGAAACGGGAAGTCAAAGATAAATACTGGAAAAATGTAAAACAGATCGGATAAAAAGATTTTATTTTTTATACTATAACCGGCATGGCCGGAGCATGGTTGTTCTTTATCGGCCACAACAAAAAAATGAAAGTTCAATGATTATAATCGTTTGGGCGAACTTTCATATAAAAACCATTGTAAAACAGAGGAAGTTTTAGAAACTTCCTCTGTTTTTATTTTTACAGAAAAATTAAAAATAATCGCTTTCATGTTCAAGTAAAAATTTTGCTTTTATTTTAACAAGATCATTAATAGAATTAAATTTTGGCAGTTTAGCATCTGAAACTGTTAAATCGTTTAAAATTTTTCTAAAAAGAACAGGATTGTTAACAGACGGCGCATAATAGCGGGCTTTAAAAAGATCAACCAGTAAGAATTTTCCATCTGACACTTTGGCTGCTGATTCAAACATTTTTAAAGCTTTTACAGGTCCTCCTCCAATTCCTGCAATATCAGGAATAATTGAATAAAAAGCACCGTAAAACAGTTTGCATGCCCCATAAAAAAAGTTTTCATCAAGCTCCATTGATCTATTTATCAGGGCAAGTGTAACCGGCATATCAATAACAAGAGTCAAAGGATCATCCATTTTATATATAACGGCATAACCTGTATTAAATCCTGTCCATGTAAGAGCCGGAAGATATTTTTTACCAAGATATTTCACAAGCTCTGAAACTTTTTTACCTTTTTCAAGTCCTTTTCTGAAACGTCTGTTTGTCTTAAGAGCACGCATACCATATTTTTTACCCATAACAAACATTCTTGCTGCAAAGTCCGGATTTGTATCTTCTTCAAAAAAACCATAGGCCATATAAAAAAAAGAAGTTTCCGTTAAAAGATCAAAATTATCGGGTACAAGCTCGACCATTCCTGTAAGAAGACATGCAGATGTACCCAGTGCTTTCTCCAGAAGCTCTGCATCCGGGATGTCTGCGACTTTTTCCACAAACTCACATACTGTTGGAGCTGCTATGTTTAATGCTATTTTTGTACAAAATGAACAGCTGGAAAAATTTAGCAAGAACAGAATAAACACAACAACGCTTAATGATTTAAAGATTTTAAAATTACCTGTACCCATTTTATTCCTTGCTTTTATTTTTTTATATGAAACTTCGTCCAACAGATCGTAATCATGAGAGTTTAAATTTTCGTTGTGCCAGACAAATTTGCCATGTATGTTATATGAAACTTCGTCCAACAGACCGTAATCATGAAAAATACAGGTTGCCTCACAGCCTTATTATATTTTTGTGGAAAGCTATGAAATATAATACAGAAACTAAGTTACAAATTATATAAAAACAAGATGTTTTTAAAAAGTTTTTTGCTTTTTTTATATTAACCCCTTGACAATACAAATTTAAAACTCATTTTTATCAAAAAAGGTTTTTACGAAATAAATTTTTTCCCATATTCAAATCAAACAGTTATTTTTGAAAAAGTTTATATCTTTTTAAATAAAGCTGGATTATAAATCAGGTATTTTTTATTTAAGCACTAAATATTTTAGGAGAAAGTATGTCCGAAAAAGTAAAAAAACAGTTTAAAACTGAAGTACAACAGTTATTAAATCTTTTTGTCAACTCAGTTTATTCTAACAAGGAAATTTTTTTAAGAGAACTTATTTCCAATTCATCAGATGCTATAGATAAACTACGTTTTAAAGCTCAAACAGAGACTGCAATTCTTGGAAATGATACAGAATTTAAAATTCAAATAATTGCAGATGCAGATAAAAAAACAATTACAATTGAAGACAATGGAATTGGAATGACTTTCGATGAGGTAGAAAAAAATATCGGAACCATTGCACAAAGTGGTACAGGTGATTTTTTAAAAGCTTTGGAAAAGTCCAAATCCAACAGCTCTTTATCTCCTGAGTTTATAGGTCAGTTTGGAGTTGGCTTTTACAGTACGTTTATGGTAGCAGACAATGTTATACTTGTTACAAAATCCATTGATTCAGACAAAGCAGTTAAATGGGAATCTTCAGGAGATGGGTCATATACCTTAGAAGATACTGAAAAAGAGACCAGGGGAACCTCTATTACACTTCATTTAAAACCTGTGGAAAAAGAAGAACAGGATTTTACCAAAGAGTTTGTGATCAAGGAAATTGTAAAGCAACACTCTGATTTTGTACCCTATCCTGTACTTATGGATGTTGAAAAACAAGAGCCGCTTCCTGAAACAGAACAGATGGTGGATAAAGATGGTAAACCCATAGGAGATACAACAAAAACTGTTATAAAAGAAGAGACCTTAAACTCCATGAAAGCCATTTGGCTTAAGGACAAAAAAGATGTTACAGAAGAGGAGTATAATGAATTTTACAAACATCTAAGCTATGACTGGAATCCTCCTTTAACAAAACTCCATATGAAACTCGAAGGAGTTACAGAGTACTCAGCTCTTTTGTATATCCCTTCAAAAGCACCTTTTGACCTGTTTATGCGTGAACGTAAGCATGGTGTGTCTCTCTATTGTAAAAGAGTATTTATCATAGGTGACTGCAAGGAGCTTATTCCAGAATATTTCAGATTTATAAAAGGTGTTGTTGATGCTCCTGACCTGAACCTGAACCTGAGCAGAGAGATTCTTCAGCAGGATGCCCTTGTAAGAAATATCAAAAAAAATATCGTTAAAAAAGTACTTAGTCTTCTTTCCGATATGGAAAAAGAAGCGTATGAAAAATTTTATGAAGAGTTTGGACAGGTAATAAAAGAGGGGCTTCATACAGATTTTGAAAATAAAGATAAACTCGCTGATCTTGCCCGTTATAAAACAACAAAATCTGAAGGGAAATATGTTTCTTTAAAGGAATATGTCGCAAATATGAAACCTGATCAGAAAAATATTTTCTATATGACAGGCGATAACTTTGCATCCCTTGTAAATAGCCCTCACTTGGAAACTTTAAAGGATAAAGATTATGAAGTCCTTTTAATGACAGATCCCATAGATGAATTTGCTGTTCAGTCACTTGTGGAATATGATGGTAAAAAATTAAAAAGTGCTGAAAAGGGTGATCTTGATATTGACAAACCCGATGATAAGAAAAAAGAAAACCATGAAGAGTACAAAGATCTGTTTGAATTTGTTAAGAATGCCCTTGATTCTAAGGTAAAAGATGTAAAACCCTCCCTGCGAATGAAAGATTCCATTGCCTGTCTCTCTGCTAATGATTATGATATGAGTGCGTATATGGAGAAAATATTAAAAGAGTCAGGTCAAGGTGCTCCAAATACAAAAAGAGTTTTAGAGCTTAATATGGAACACCCTGTAATGGGAAAAATAAATTCTCTTTTTGGAAAAGATAAAAATGACACCAAGCTTAAAGAGTATAGTTTTTTACTATATGATCTTGCTGTAATCGGAGAAGGTGGTAAAATAGAAAATCCATCACTTTTTTCAAAGCAGATAGGAGAACTTCTAAATAGCGTACTGGCATAAAAAGAGTAATTACAATAAAAATAAACCCCATACAGATCTGTTTATATAATTTATTATTATGGACAGATCTGTATGGCAAATATATAGAAACAATTGATTTTACACTCTTTTAGTTATTTTAAAATTTAGTTGTAAAAAGCAAATATTAAAAATATGAAAGAAAAAAATACTAAAATACCGAATCCCAGGCAGATTGAAAAAGAGATTGGAAAATTTCTTTCCTCAAAATTTGGGGACAGTGTTAAACTTGTACCGCCCCTTGTGGTTCAAAATCAGGCAGGAACAAAGGAAGTTGCAGCAAAATCACAAAAAAAAGTGACCCTGGATTTTGACCTTGTTCCTTTAGATCTTGTGGATTATTTAGATCAATATATTGTAAAACAGAAAAATGCAAAAACTATTCTTGCTACTAAAATATGTACCCATTTTAAAAGAATTAACCTTTGTACAAATAATGAAAACATTGCCCCGTCAAAGCTTGTTGGAAGTATAAAAAGCAATATATTAATGATTGGTCCGACAGGTGTTGGAAAAACCTATATGATCAAACTCATAGCTGAAAAGCTTGGAGTACCTTTTGTAAAAGGTGATGCCACAAAATTTTCTGAAACCGGTTATGTTGGCGGAGATGTTGAAGATCTTGTAAGGGATCTTGTAAAAGAAGCTGATGATAATATAGAGCTTGCCCAGTATGGTATAGTATATATTGATGAGATTGATAAAATAGCATCCAGCCGAAATCTTATGGGAGCAGATATTTCCAGAACAGGAGTGCAAAGAGCCCTTTTAAAGCCCATGGAAGAGACAAATATCGAGCTCAAAGTCCCCCATGATCCCATATCAATGATCCAGGAAATGGAAAAATTTCGAAAATCCGGAAAACGAGACAAATCCGTTATTAATACCAAAAACATTCTTTTTATTATGAGCGGTGCCTTTTCAGATCTCAATGAAATTATACAGAAGCGTTTGACAAAACAGACAATTGGTTTTGGTGCATCAATAAAAAACAAAAATAATAAAACAGATATTTTAAAAGAGGTAAAGTCTGAAGATCTTATTGAATTTGGCTTTGAGTCAGAGTTTGTTGGACGTTTGCCAATAAGGGCTATTTTTGAAAAACTGAACGAGAATGATCTCTATGAAATCCTTAAAAACCCGAATAACCCTGTAATTTTAGGAAAAAAACTTGATTTCAGTTCCTATGGAATCAATATTAAATTTTCCAGAGAAGCTCTTTATGCTTTTGCTAAAGATGCTTATAAGGAAAATACATGGGCAAGGGGACTTGTAAGCTCCATTGAAAAAACCCTTCTTCCCTTTGAAAACAAACTTCCCTCAACAGAAATAAAAACATTTCCTGTATCAAAGCAGGCATGTGAAGATTACAGAGCGTTTTTAGAAATTATTATTGACCCTGAAAACAGTGAGTTAAATCAAGAGCTTTTTGATAAAATTTTTGAAGAAGAGCTTAGTTCCATTAAAAAATATATACATCTGTACCAGGAAAAATTTGAAAAAAAATACAGTTTTAAACTTACAGAGCAAAAGATAAACAACACTGCTGTATATTACTGCAATTATGTTACAGATATTAATACTGCTTTGGAAAAAATAAAATTTTACAACGAGATAATAAAAAAAACAGAATTTAAATTTTTAAATGAATTAGATATAAATATTATACTTGAAGATGATGCCATAAATTATATAATCAACCAGTTTGTTGTAAAAAAACTTAAAACAGATGATTTATATATAAAACTTACAGATAGTTTTGAACTTGGACTTAAATTGATAAAAGAAAAAACAGGTAAAAATCGTTTTTTTATCACAGAGTCAGCTATTAAAAAGCCTGAAATTTTTTTGAACAGGCTTGTAAAAGAGGAGTTAGGTTAGTGTCTAAACAAAAACTGAAACTCTCATGATTACGGTCTGTTGGACGGAGTTTCATATAAAGGGTTAATTAAGAATATGATAGGAATATCAAAATTATACTGCAATACAGTTGAACCTTCTGATGCTATTCGCTATGGGCGGGATTCTAAAAAGCTGCCTTCACATCTGCTTCAGTTTTCAAAGGATAAAAAACCTGTGGTGGTGTGGAATATTACAAAAAGGTGTAATTTGAAATGTGTCCACTGCTATGCCCACGCAAAAGATGAAGAGTTTAAAAATGAGATGACCACAGAACAAGGGAAAAAACTTTTAGATAACCTTGCTGACTTTGGTGTTCCTGTCGTTCTTTTTTCAGGAGGAGAACCCCTTGTAAGAAAAGACCTTCCTGATCTTGCAGAGCATGCTATAAAAAAAGGCATGAGAGCTGTAATTTCAACAAATGGAACATTAATTACCAAAGACAAGGCTAAAATATTAAAAGACATTGGCCTGTCATACGTTGGGATAAGCTTAGATGGGATGCAGAAAATAAATGATAAATTCAGAGGAGTTCCCGGTGCCTTTGATTTGGCTTTAAAAGGAATAAATAATTGCAAAGAGGCTGGCATAAAGGTAGGTTTAAGATTTACCATTAATAAATACAATGTTAATGAGATAGACAATATCTTCGATCTTTTGGAAAAAATGAACATTCCAAGGGTCTGTTTTTATCATCTTGTTTATGCGGGCCGGGGATCAGAACTTGTAAAAGAAGATCTTTCCCATGATGAAACAAGATCTGCTGTAAACCTTATTATGGACAGAACCAGAGAGCTTTTTGAAAAAAATATGCAAAAAGAGGTTTTAACCGTTGATAACCATGCAGACGGTCCGTTTTTGTACCTGCGTATGTTAAAAGAGGATCCCGAACGTGCAAAAGATGTGCTTACTCTCCTTAAAATGAACGAAGGCAACAGCTCAGGGCACGGGTTTGGCTGTGTTAGCTGGGATGGAGAAGTATATGCAGATCAGTTCTGGAGACACAATAGTTTTGGAAATGTATTAACCTCTCCTTTTTCAAAAATCTGGACAGATACGTCTAACCCTTTAATGAAAAAGCTTAAAGAGAAGAAAAAACATGTAAAAGGAAGGTGTTCTAAATGCAAATGGCTTGATATTTGTGCGGGTAATTTTAGAGTTCGTGCTGAAGCTATATCAGGAGATGTATGGGCTACTGATCCTGCATGTTACCTTACCGATGAAGAAATTGGATTATAAAAAAGGAGTATTTTAATGATTTTTCCTGACTACAGGCCAAGACGCCTTCGGCAAAACAGTTGCTTTAGAAGAATGATCCGGGAAACAAAACTATCTGTTGATGATCTTATTCTGCCTCTTTTTGCTGTAAGTGGAAAAGGTGTAAAAAACCCTATCCCATCAATGCCTGGACATTACCAGCTCTCATGAGACAATATTGTCAAAAGTGTCAAAGAGGCGAAAGATTTAGGTATTCCCGGTGTAATTCTTTTTGGAATACCTGATAAAAAAGATCCTCTTGGAACCCAGGCCTATGCTAAAAATGGAATTGTCCAAAAAGCTGTTAAAGCTGTTAAAGACAAAGTTCCAGGCATAATGGTTATAACAGATGTTTGTTTGTGTCAGTATACCACCCACGGGCACTGCGGATTTGTTGATAAAAACAAAATTGATAATGATGCAACCCTGGATCTTCTTGCAAAAACAGCAGTTTCCCATGTCAATGCAGGCTCTGATATGGTTGCTCCTTCGGATATGATGGATGGAAGAGTTGCTGAAATCAGACAGGCTCTTGATGAAAATGGTCATTCAGACACACCTTTAATGTCTTATTCAGCAAAGTACTGTTCTGCCTATTACGGCCCTTTTCGTGAAGCTGCTGATTCTGCACCTGTATCTGGAGACAGAAAAACATATCAGATGGACCCTGCAAATGCTTTAGAAGCTATCAGGGAAGCATCCATGGATATTGAAGAGGGTGCTGATATAATTATGGTAAAACCTGCTTTATCGTACCTTGACATTATTTGCAGAATCAGAGAGGAGATAGATCTGCCTGTTGCTGCATACAGTGTAAGCGGAGAATATTCAATGGTTAAAGCTGCTGCTAAAATGGGCTGGATAGATGAAGAAAAAGTTATGATGGAAACACTGCTATC
>JASFBI010000325.1 GCA_030149595.1 Desulfobacterales bacterium | reverse complement strand
ATATGATCTCATTGATAGGCCCTGTTGCAAATATAGTTGTTGTTCCAATAATAGTGTTTATTGTGCTTCCCTTAGGTCTTTTTGGTGTTTTTGTTTTACCTCTGTTTCCTGGTTTGTCAGATTTTTGTTTTCATTTTAGCATATTGGTTCTTGATTATGTAATTCTGCTGGTGAATTTTTTTGAAAGTATTCCATTTGCTTTTATATCGACCATAACACCTTCTGTGGTAGAAATATTGTGCTATTATCTTTTTTGCGGTTTGATTTTACTCTTTCATATATATAATAAAAATTTGAGGCTGCGAAAAACTGCATTTTACGGAATGATTGCAGTTGTTGCTATTTTATCTGTTGATGCAGGCTACTGGTGTTTTAAGAGATATTTTCGTAATAATCTTGAAGTAACTATTTTAGATGTGGGGCAGGGGAGTTGTGCTCTGCTTGAGCTTCCATACGGGTATTGTATTATGATTGATGGAGGAGGTTTTACAGACAACACTATTTTTGATATGGGTAAGCTGATTGTTGCTCCTTTTTTATTAAAAAAAAAGATAAAAACTGTTGAAACTTTAATTTTATCCCATCCAAATTCTGATCATTTAAACGGGCTTTTATATATTGCAGAAAACTTTCATGTTAAAAATGTTATAACAAATGGTCAAAAATCTTTAAGCTACAGCTATAAACAATTTATAGAAATAATAAAAAAAAGAGAGATCAGTATGCCTGCTTTTGATTCTTTTCATAGAGAGTTTGAGATAAACGGGGTAGACTTTAAAATACTACATCCTGTTGCAGGTTTTTTAAAAAAGACTCAAAAAAATAGTGATGAAAATAATAACTCTTTGGTTTTAAAAGTAGAATACGGTAAAAGCTCCATTTTATTTCCGGGAGATATTATGAAAGCTGGGGAGAAAAAACTGCTATCTGCAATAAAAAGCAAAAATTTAATGAGTAAAATACTCATAGCACCCCATCATGGAAGTAAAACATCCAGCAGTATTGATTTTATAAAATCAGTAAAACCTGAAATTGTCATCATTTCAGCAGGCAGTAGAAATAGATTTGGTTTTCCCCATAAAGTGGTTTTGGACAGATATAAAAATAAAGGTATTAAAATTCTCCGTACAGATCTAAATGGAGCTGTACAGATTTTAATTGATAAAAATAAATCGGTAATTTGCAGCAGGCTGAATAAAAATAAAAAATAACACCATGGGAAGAGTGTTACACAAAATTATAGTCGGGTAAAGTTGCCTTTTTTTGTACCACTGGTACCTGTATGAAAGTAAATAAAGAAAAATATATATGAAAGTTCACCAAATTTTTTGAATGTGGCAACGAGACTTTCATGCTTTGTTGTGATCTGCGATCATGCAGATTATACAGAAAAAATATATAATATCAAATAATTTTGTTTCATCAAATACTTAACTTAAAGTTTATTGGGAGATTAAATGAAGAGTAAATTAGCGGTATTTTTTATTGTAATAATGTTCTTTTTCCCCTTGTTGTTATCTGCAGTTCAAAATAAAGGTGTTAAAGAAATACTACTTTCAGGAGGTAAAAAAGGGGATGTGCTGTTTCCCCATGGAATGCATCAGGCATCTCTTAAAGATTGTAATAGGTGTCATGACCTTTTTCCCCAGATATCAGGATCAATCGAAAAATTAAAAGCAAATAAAAAACTTGAAATAAAGCAGGTAATGAAGCAGTGTAGGGACTGCCACAAGGGAAAAAAGAAAATAGGTAAAAAGACAGGGCCTATAGGGTGTAGAGGTTGTCACAGAAAATAAGTTAGTGTTTAAAAATAGTATGTTTTTATAACCGGCATGGCCGGAGCATGGTTATTCGCATTAGGCACAACAAACCATGAAAATTCAATAATTATAGCCGTTTGGACGGAGTTTTATATAAAATTTAAATGAAAGGGAGTAGGTAATTAAAATGAAAAAAATCATGTCGGTTGGTGCAGTAGTTTTAATGTTTGTTTTATGTGGAGGGTTATCTTCTTTTCGGCCTGCATCGGCTGAAGTTGAAACCTGTGTTAAATGTCATGAAAAAACAAGTCCTGGTCAGGTGGCTGACTGGAAGGCAAGCCAGCATTTTAAAGAAGAGGTTACCTGTGTAGATTGCCATGGAGGAGAACATAAAAATGAAAAAGATGTTAAACTGGTAAGCTTTCCTGATGAGAGTACCTGCGGGGAGTGTCATGAAGATCAGTTTAATCAATTTGCCAAAGGAAAGCATAATTTTGGGTGGACATCACTGAACGCCATGCCTATTACACACGTTGAACCTGATGAGTTAATGGAAGGCGGCAAGGGCTGTGGAGGATGTCATAATATGGGCATTAAAACCGAGGCACAAAAAAAAGAACAGTTGGCCAAAGGGTACCGTTATCAGAATAACTCCTGTGATGAATGCCATACAAGACATACATTTTCCAAAAAAGAGGCCAAGGATCCAAGAGCATGTCAGCAGTGTCATATGGGTTATGATCATCCTCAGTGGGAAATGTGGAGCAGCTCCAAGCATGGAACACGGTGGTTTGCAAAAGAGAGCGGAAGACTTCCTGAATCTGCTTCAGCTCCAACGTGTCAGGAGTGTCATCTGCCTGAAGGAACCCATGAAAATAAAACAGCATGGGGGTTTCTTGGCGTAAGGCTTCCTTTACCCAAAGATCCCCAGTGGGCCGCAGACCAGGTGAGTATTCTTAAAGCTTTAGGAGTACTTAATCCTGAAACAGGAAAGCCAACAGCACGTCTTGATGCTGTAAAAGCAGTTGATCTTGCCCGTTTAACTGAAGAGGCATGGCAAAAAGAACGTGTGAAGATGGTTGCTACCTGTAAAAAATGTCATTCAGAGAGTTATGCCCGTACACAGCTTGAAATGGGTGATTCCATGATGCAAAAGGCTGACAGGCTTATGGGCCAAGGGATTAATGAAATAGCAGCTCTTTACAAGGACAAAATCCTTGTAAAACCTGATAATTATTCATTTGCCTATCCAGATCTTCTCTTTTTTATGAGAACCGGTGGAGGCAAGCTTGAGCAGGCATCTTATATTGAACAGGTTCTGTTTAAGATGTATATGAAGCACCGCATGCGAACCTACCAGGGCGTTTTTCATGCAAATCCTGATTATACCTACTGGTATGGCTGGGCACAAATGACCAAGGATTTAACAGAGATTAAAGATCTTGCTAAAACAATGCGGGCAACTCATAAGGCTGTAAAATAAAAAGGATAGTATATTTTATATGAAAATCCGTTTAAATGATTAGAATCATTGAACTTTCATTTTTTGTTGTGGTCGATAAAGAATAACCATGCTCCGGCCATGCCGGTTATAAAATATAGAGTGGGGTG
>JASFBI010000324.1 GCA_030149595.1 Desulfobacterales bacterium | reverse complement strand
GAAGTTGTCAGAATATCTTTGGTTTCAGGAAATTTTTCAAAAGCCCACCTGGGAATTTTCACAACACAATAATCCAATGCAGGTTCAAAAGATGCTAATGTTTCTCCTGTAATATCATTTGCTATTTCATCTAAAGTAAAACCCACAGCAAGCTTTGCAGCAATTTTTGCAATTGGAAATCCAGTGGCCTTGGATGCCAATGCAGAACTTCTGGAAACTCTGGGGTTCATCTCAATAACTATTAACTCACCTGTTTCAGGATTTACAGCAAACTGGACATTAGACCCGCCTGTATCCACCCCTATTTCACGCATAATAGCAATTGAAGCATCTCTCATTTTTTGATATTCAACATCTGTAAGAGTTTGAGCAGGAGCAACAGTAATACTGTCTCCTGTATGTACTCCCATGGGGTCCATATTTTCTATGGAACAGACAATAACAACATTGTCATTATTATCCCGCATTACCTCAAGTTCATACTCTTTCCACCCTATCACAGACTCTTCAATCATAACCTGATTTATAAGACTGGCATCTATACCAGTCTTGGCCAGCACTTCAAGATCCTCAGGGTTAAAAGCAACCCCGCCGCCTGTTCCTCCCAACGTAAAACTTGGCCTTACAATAATAGGATAACCAAGCTTATCTGCTATCTCATTTACCTGGGACATTTTAGTGGCAATTCCACTTTTTGGAATTCGAAGACCTATTTTTTGCATTGCATTTCTGAAAAGTTCTCTGTCTTCTGCCTTATTTATAGATTCTACTGATGCACCAATCATCTCCACATCATATTTTTCCAAAATACCAGTTTTTGCAACTTCAACTGCTGTATTTAAACCGGTCTGCCCTCCAATGGTAGGAAGCAGTGCATCAGGTCTCTCTTTTTCTATTATTTTAGATACTACTTCTACTGTGACAGGCTCAATATAAGTTCTATCCGCCATATCAGGATCAGTCATAATTGTAGCAGGGTTGCTGTTTACCAGCACAACTTCATAACCCTCCTCGCGTAGTGCTTTACAAGCCTGAGCACCGGAATAATCAAATTCACACGCCTGGCCTATTATTATAGGCCCTGCACCTATTATCAATATTTTATTTATATCATTACGTCTTGGCATTATTTTATTTATAAACCTTAAATAATAAATAACCGTTTACATCAAACAACTGCAATTCACTAAAATGCGAACTAACTTATCAAAAAAACTGCTCAAAATACGGTGTTAAAAAAATCATTGCTGCATAAGTTTTACAAAATCATAAAAATGATACTCAGATTCATGGGGTCCTGGAGATGCTTCAGGATGATATTGAACTGAAAAGGCAGGATATTTTTTATGCCTGAATCCTTCGATAGTATTATCATTCAGGTTCATGTGAGTAATCATAATATCCTTTGAATCAAAACTTTTAAGGTCAATTGCAAACCCATGATTTTGTGATGTAATTTCAACTTTTCCGGTAATAAGATTTTTCACAGGCTGATTTGCCCCCCTGTGGCCAAACTTAAGTTTATATGTTTTTCCACCCAAGGCAAGACCCAGTAACTGATTCCCCAGACATATCCCAAATATTGGTTTAAAACCCAAAAGTTTTCTTATGGTCTCCACCGCATAAAAAACAGGCTCAGGATCCCCTGGTCCGTTTGACAAAAAGATTCCGTCAGGATTCATGGCTTTGACTGTTTCTGCATCAGTTGATGCAGGAACCACAACAACTTCACAACCAGCTTTTACAAGAGATCTTAAAATATTATATTTAATTCCAAAGTCAAAAGCAGCTACAAGCTTTTTTTTGCCCCTAAAATCAAAGATATCAGCACCCATATCCTCTATGGCTTTTTCACAAAAATTACGCCTGTTATTATACCATTTATAAGGCTTTTTTGTGCTAACTTCCCTGACCAGATCAAGACCTGCTATTTCCCTGCTCTTCTTTACTTTTTTCACAAGAGATGCTGCATCCAGGTCTTTTGTGGATATCACTGCTCTCATGGCTCCAGCTGATCTGATGTGCCTTGTTAAAGCTCTGGTATCCAAATCGTCTACAGCCAAAATACCGCTCTCTTTTAAATATAACTCAAGTGTTTTTGTTGATTTGAAATTGCTTGGAAACCTCTGATTCTCCTTTATAATAAAAGCACTTACATGAATTTTATCAGATTCAACATCAAAAGGATTAACTCCATAATTCCCCACCAAAGGATATGTCATGGTTACAAACTGACCACAATATGAAGGATCTGTCAAAATCTCCTGATAACCAGTCATACTCGTATTAAAAACAACTTCTCCAAAAACTTCACCTTCTCCTGTAAAGCTTTGACATGGAAATGTCCGACCATCTTCTAAGACTAATAATGCTTTCATTATATTTACTTTTTTGCTCTCTGTCTGAGTTTTATCATACATAGGAGCCTGTCCGACAATAGAAATTTTTTCTCAGATCAAGGCATTTTTTTAAAATAAGCACAGGCATACACTTAGTATTCCGAGCATTATTTGAAAAAAATAACGAAGAGCTTGGGAAAAAGAGCATTCTCGAACAGACTCATAGTTAAAATTACAGTCCCATACCATTAAAAAAGAGGAGCATTGGGCTCAAGACTCCATATTCCACAAGGACATGCCCCTGCACAAAACCCGCAGCCTATGCATCTTTCTCCGTCTACTATGTATTCAAATTTATTACTCCCCTTATCTTTACGGCTGATAGCTGCTTCAGGACATATTGCAACACAAATCCCGCAGTCACGACATGATCCGCATGAAGCACACTGGGAACCACAATGTTTATCATCATCAAACTCTTTGATTCTGGGATCATAATATTCTAAAGAGACCCTTTCCATATCTATCATTTCAGATATATCTTCATCTATATCACTACCTTGAAAAAAAGAATCAATTGCATAAGCCGCTTTTCTTCCGGAACCTATAGAATCTGTAAGAAGTCCCGGTGCAACCATATCTCCTATGGCAAAAACCTTTGGGTTTGAAGTCTTGAAATGCTCATCTACAACAATAAAACCATTTAATGTTTCAATATCTTTGGGTATCAAATCAATATCAGGCACATCTCCTATGGAGATCACCACAGTATCTGCCAAAAGCATTTTACCTGATTTTAATATTATACCCTCTCTGGTTATTTCCTTTGTAAAACAGGGCCACATAAATTTTGCACCTGCTTTTTCTGCATCCTCTTTTTCTTTACCAAAAGCTGCAGGCTCCTGAACATCAATGAGAGTTATATCAGATGCTCCAAGACGACAGGCTTCTGTGGCCACATCGCATCCTACATTTCCAGCCCCGATAATAACAACCTTTTCGCCGGGCTCTATATCACTTTTTTTTGCCCTTTTTAGAAAATC
>JASFBI010000030.1 GCA_030149595.1 Desulfobacterales bacterium | reverse complement strand
TTTCTGCTCTTTTTCTTTTATCCGGTATTTATGAAATAGACAAAAAACTTGACAAAGCAAAGACAATCTTTAAAAAGATTATTGAGTTGGATAATAAAAGCGTTGCTGCATATACAGGTATTGCCAGAGTTTATATAAAGACTGAAAATATTAATGAGGCTGAAAAAAACTTAAAAATTGCTTCTGAAATAGATGCAAAATCAATTAATCCTCAACTTGCTCTTTTTAATTTTTATGTAAATCAAAAAAAATATGATAATGCAGAAAAAATGATAAAAATCTGTATAGAGAAAAACCCAAATATTTCCAGACTCTATACTATTTTAGGTCATTTTTATTATAAAATTAAAAAAATTAAAAAAGCAGAACAAGCTTATGCAAAAGCACTGGGAACAGATACTAAAAATATAAAAAATTATATTATACTGGCAAGATTCTATGAATCCACCGGTAAAAAAAATAAAACAGAAAAAATTTATAAAAAAGGCATAGCCCTTGATACAAAAAATCTTAAAATAAAAGTACTGCTTGCTGAATTTTATTTTAAAAATGGAAAAATAAACAAGGCAAAAAAACTTGTTGAAAAAGTTTTAACTGAAAATAAAGGATATTTATCTGCCCGCTTACTTGATTCTCAGATTAAAGGTTTAAAAGGAAACTTTTCAGAAGCTATAGAAATATTAAATGGTATAATAACCGATGAACCAAAGTATATTAACGCTTATTACTTTAAAGGGATCTTTCATGCAGCAAAAAAAGAGAATAGAATTGCAAAACAGTTTTTGGCAAAAACCATAGAGTTTGCACCTAAACATATAAAGGCAAATCTTTTCCTGTCAGATATTTATATGAAGGAACAAAATTATGAGCTTGCAAAACAGCATGCTGAAAAAGTCTTACGCATTAGGCCTTATAACCTTAAAGCAACTCTTATTATGGGTAATTCTTACATGTATGAAGGTAAAAAAAAGAAAGCCCAGAAGCTTTTTAAATCTATAACAACAATATATCCTGATAAGCCTGTGGGTTACTACAGATTAGGCCTTGTTCATCGTTTTAATAAAAATTATGATCTATCCATAAAAAATCTTGAAAAAGCACAATCTATAAATCCTAACCTTTTGGATGTTTTTAAGCAGCTTGTTTTAACCAATGCTGCAAAAGGAGATTTTACCCAAGCTTTAAATAAATGCAAACAGCAAATAAAAATTTTCAAAAAACAACCAGCTCTTATTGCTTTTGCACATCACATGGAGGGGAATGTCTATCTTATAAAAAAAGATATGGTTAATGCTGAAGCATCTTTTAACAAAGCTATCCAGGCTGATGATAATTTTCTTAAACCGTATTATGCCCTTGCAAGAATATACAGAATTGAAAAAAAAGATGATAAAGCTCTTAATAAATATAAAGAGATATTAAAAAAAAACCCCAAACAGGTTGTCTCATATATGATGCTTGGCACCATATATGATGCACAAAAAAAAATTAATCTTGCTGAACAAAATTATAGAGAAGCCCTTAAAATAAATCCTGAATTTGTTCCAGCAGCAAATAACCTTGCATATTTACTGGCAGAACAAGATAAAGATCTTGATTATGCCCTTGCATGTGCAAAACTATCCAAAGAAAAATTTCCAAAAGATTCTAAAATAATGGATACACTTGGCTGGGTATATTACAAAAAAGAGTTATACGATAATGCAATAGCCGAATTTAAAGAAAGTATTTTTAAAAAACCAGTTGCCATTGTTAATTTTCATTTAGGTCTTGCTTACAATAAAAAAAATAACAAAGATCTTGCAATAAAATTTATTACTAAAGCTTTAACCATGGATAATAATTTTCCAGAAGCATATAAAGCAAGGAAGTTATTGGCAAAATTACAATAAAAACATAACAGGGACTAATTAAACTTTCTTTGGAGTAACAATCTGTCAACAGTTGGTTATATTTTAAGTGGGGAATATGAAGTTTTTACCTTTTAAAATACTTTTTTTATGTATTCTTATACCACCTGTGCTTTTTTTATTTACGCTTCATTTTTCAGAATCATATTTTAAAAAAAAATATACAGAAGAAATAGAAGAAATATGCACAGGTGATACATACCCTCTTTTTAAAGGTACTATTACACTAAGAGATGCCATAAAAAAAAATATTTCTATTTATTTAAAAAACAAACTTTTGATTACATGGGGAGTTCAAACCAATATAGTAATTGAAACAAAAACAGGGATAAGGTTATTTCCTTTTTTTTATCAACAGGACAGTACTGACTTTTATATTGATAAATCAATATCTATTGCTTCTGAAAATTACACTTTTTTGAAAGATGGAATCTTAGTAAAAGTTGATATTATTATTCCCTATGACACAAAAATTTCATATTTCATATTTTCCTTCTATATTTTTATTTCACTGATTATAATCTACTGTTTTTATAATATTGGAGCACAAAAAGCAGAAAAACATGAATTTATAAAAAACCGAAGAATAAAAGGGCTTGAAGAAAAACATGCACGTTATGCAAAGCAGGCTTTTATTCATGAGCAAAAACGCTCAAAACTTTTAAGTGATCTGCTTAATGTAAAAAAAGAACTTGAAAAGGAAAAATTAAAGGTAATAAAAAACGAAGATGAAATGCTTGAGGAGATATCTCTTTATGAAGAAGAACTTGAAAAAAATACATCTTTATTAAAAGATCAGCAGGAATATATAGATTCCTTAAAGCATAGAATAAAAGAGCTTGATTATGCAAAAGTAAAAGAAAAGAAACAGATTGATAAAGCATCCGAGGCTTTATCAAAGCGTTTTAAAGTGTTATATAAAAATATATTATTTGACAAGCGTGCATTAGAAGGGTTTGTCTCCTTGGAAAGTGAAGCTAAGATTAAATGTGAAGAGGTTATCCATCATCTTAACGAAGACTTTACAAAAGTCTCCATAAAAAGAAAAGTTTTTTCTAAAAAAGATAATAAAACCCCTTCCTTTGAAGTTCTTATAGCATATAAGGGCAGACTTTATTTCAGGCATACCAAAGATGGTAAAATAAATATTCTTGCCATAGGAACCAAAACAACTCAACACAAAGACTTGGTATATATTGACAAACTTTAAATTTTCTAAGGGATAATATAGCCAACAAATTATTACTGCGGTTAAACAGTGACAGTAAAAGTTAACTTTTACTGTCACTGTTTTTGTATTATACTTTATATGAAACTCTGTCCAACAGATCGTAATCATGAGAGTTTCAATTTTCGTTGTGGCAGATAATTCTGCCATGATGTTATAAAAAAGGTTTACAGATATTTTTTAAAAATATACCTTTTATTCACAACCATTATCTGCTGTATATGATGCTGCAAATTTAGCAAGGTCATCTCCATCAACATCAGAATCTTTATCAAAATCTGCTACAACCATTTCAGCTATGTTAGACTGACCATAAAATTGCACAAAAGATTGTGCAAAAGCTCCAGCTCCAAAAAGATTGACTATGACTTCATTTGAAAAACCGCTCTCATTAGCTGCATTATCTACAGAAGTCACAGCACAATAATAGACATTCCCTGCTGAAATTGCAGTTGTTAAATAATTTGTAATATAAGGTCTAATTGAAATAGGAGAACCATATTGACGGCTTTTCAAACCTATATAAACTCTATACCCAGCAATATCAGATGATTCAGCAGATGCAGCCCAGTTTAAATCAATCTGACAGTTTAACACTGCTGCTGAAAGCTCACCTGCAGGCAGTGGTGGTACAGTATCTCCTTTCCAGCTTACCTCATTTGAAGGCAAACTCTCCCCATATTCATTATATGCGTTTACAGTAAAATAATATATTAAATTTTCATCTATATTTTCATCAGATAAAGTATAAGTTGTTCGTATACCAGTATCTTTTACAGTACTATACACACCAGAAGATGTACCATATTTTAATCTGTAACCAGTAACATTTCCAGGACTCTCTGCCCACGAAAGAGTCAGCTGCATTATTTCCCATATTACCTCATTTGAAGGCAGGCTTTCTCCATAATTATTATATGCGGTTACAGTAAAATAATATGTTAAACTTTCATCCAGATTCAAGTCGGATAAAGTATATGAAGTTTGCATACCAACATCTTTTACAGTTTCATACATACCGGGAGATATACCATATTTTAATCTGTAACCAGTAACATCTCCAGGACTCTCTGCCCACGAAAGAGTTGACACTGCAAAAGAACTTGTTGTTAAACAAAAAACTAAAATATGTAATGTTAATATCTGAATAATTAGCTTATACATAGAATTCTTCCTCCTGAAAAATATTAAAACATCTTCTAAAGCATTCAAAACTTTACAGATTAAACAGACCAGTAATTATTCAGTCTGTTTTGTCTGTATCCACCCTGTTTTTTTTAAAGTCCTGTATCCATACCACTGGACATACCAGCTTTTATAAAAACATATTTTGTGTAAAACAGATTGAACAGATAAAAACTGCTCTCTTTCTTTTAATGAAGCAAAAACCATGCACAAAACATTATCATGGGGATCATCTAATAATCTTATAAGGTCTTGATATGTTTTTTCATACTTACTAAATCCTAATGTATAAACAAACCAATACCTTTGAACTATATTTGGACTTGCCAGTAATTTTTCATATGAATTAAACTCAGCTATCTCTTTTTTTTCTTTTGCAATATATTTAAGTGCTGCAACACGTAAGCTCACATCCTCTGAAAATAACAAATCACACAATTTATCATTGCTTAAATCATTCCCTATATTATCATCAAAATATAATACCAAAGAAAAAAATAAAATAAGACAGACCAAACCAGAGGCAATTAATCCTATTTTATCTATTTTATAATATTGAAACCCACAGTATAGAGGTAAGCAAATTAATAAAAATAAAATTATTACTAAATTTACTATTAAAGAAAAATAAGTAAACTGTCTGAAAAATTTAAGATTATCTGTCTTTTTAGAGAACTTTTTTAATATCGAATAAGATGAGTTTAAAAAATCATATAAAGTTGTTATTGTTATCAACCTGTCTGATCTGTCAAAAAGCATTAAACTGCTGCCATGCATTTTAAAATTTAAATCCGGACACAGTTTTTTTTTTACAGGAAAATAGTATTGACTTATAAGACTTTTTTTTATTTGATATGAATCAGGAAAAGATCTTATTGACTCTATATCAAATGTTCTAAACTGTTTCTGTTCAAGAGATTTAAAAACATAAGCTGGATAAAGAGTATATTTATAATAGAATGTATTAATTTTTTGTCCAACAGAATTGGACAAAAAAAAATTATCCCGAAAATTTATAAAGAAACTATTTTTAAAAAAAATAAAAATCGTAAACAATATCACTACAAAGGTTACAAAAAGATAAATAACACTTCGATACTCTCTGTTTTTTTTTAAATATATTTTTTCCCTCTGGCTTAAATTAAAAGCAATATAATAAGAAATAGCTCCCGGAAAAATAAATAAGCAGGATATAATAAAAGCTATTTCCTGCTTATTTATACTATAGAGACAAAAAAAAATAAAAAATATAAACAAGCAAAAAAAACGTTTTTGATTTAAAAAAAAATGTGCAAAAAATCCGCATACAGCCCCAACCACACTAATTGTAACTCCACTGGTAAATGTAAAAAAAAATGCCCCAAAAAATGCACTTGAAAAAAAAGTCAGGGTATCTTTTGCATAACCACAAGGAACCACAAAATATCCTGAATCATGTACATTTATAAGTATTTTATAAAGAGCTGTATTTGAACAATACACCATAAAAAAACCAATTAGCTGGGTAGTACAGATTCCTGGAACAATAGATTTTATTAATATTTGGTAATAGATACGCATATTTCAGATGTTACAGATTAAAAATTTTAGATTTATATTCTTTTTTAGGAGAAAAGCTATTTAAATTACTCTAACACTTTCCTCAAGAATGCAAAAGCTAAACTCAGCAACAGTTTTAAATATAACCGGCATGGCCGGAACATGGTTATTCTTTATCTCTGATAAAAAATCATAACTCCCTTGTTGACAATAACTATAACATCTATTATTTTATAAAAATCAGGTATATTAATTTAATAGGGAATCCCGTGAAATTCGGGAGCGGTCCCGCCGCTGTAAACGGGGACAGTTTTTTTGATTTATACCACTGAAATTTTTTTTTGGGAAGGTGCAAAAAAACTGATTGATCCGTAAGTCAGAAGACCTGCCTGGTTGAATGTCGTTTTTTAGCGAGGACTATAACTAAATTTATCGACATATTAAATTTTAAAAAATTAGCCCTTCAAGCTATATAGTCTTGAAGGTTTTTTTGTTTTTTCTGTTATCATGCGGGATCGCTTCTTTTATTCAAACAATATTTAATAATAAAAGGAGAACAATGTTATGAAAAAAGGAATAATTCTTTACTTTATAGGAGATATGAAAAATAGATCTGAGGCAGATTATAAAACAGCTGTAAATATCTTAAATATTAATGCTGATATGGTAGAAATTGTTTCTATAAACACAGGACACTTTAGCATCTCTGATGCCTGGTGGTTTTTAACTGTTAAAGGAATGCAGGAGATAGTATGCCAAAAAGCATGTTTTACTCAAACTGGAAATGTAGAACTGTTTGGGGAAAGACTCAGGCTTTGTGGATAATTTTTTAAATTTCGGTTATTTGATACAAGATCTATCAATAACCGAAATTTCTTGAAAAATGTTTTTATATGAGTTGTGCAAATTTAATGAAACCCGAACGTTATAAGAATTTACAATGGGTACTGATCTTTCTTCTGGTCTTTTCGCTACCTCTTATTATTGGAGTTTCCACTGGAATGGGATATATTAAAATTCCGTTTCTTGAGGTTTTCAACCTTATATTTAATAAATTATTCACGCATACTGATATAAATAATATTAATACTGTAGTAGTAATAGATGTAAGGCTTCCAAGAATTTTAACAGCAGCAATTGTAGGAGGAGGGCTTGCTGTTTCAGGCGTAGTATTCCAGGCAATACTTTTGAACCCTCTGGCAGATCCCTATACACTGGGAGTATCAACAGGAGCAGCCTTTGGTGCATCTCTTGCTATCCTTTTTACCATTATAACAGGAACTGTTTTTTCTGTCTCTCTGTTTGCCTTTATATGTGCAGTATTAACCCTGTTTTTTGTAATATACTTATCCTCGGGAAGTGGCGGAATTTCATCAAATAATCTTATTTTATCAGGAATAATAGTTTCTGCAATTTTATCTGCCGGTATAAGCTTCATTAAATATATAGCTGATGAGCAGGTCTCTTTAATAATATTTTGGCTCATGGGCAGTTTTAGTGCTGCAACATGGGCTGATGTTATTTTAACCTCTGCTTTTGTTTTCATTGGGTTTATTATTTCTGTTTTTTACTCAAGAGATCTTAATCTTATGGCCATGGGTGAAAAAAGTGCAAGTTCACTTGGCGTAAACACAAAGCAAGTCACTATTATACTCCTTATTACTGCATCCATGGTAGCTGCAATATGTGTGTCTGTATCAGGTATAATAGGTTTTATAGGTCTTTTAGTTCCGCATATAATACGATCCGTAACAGGACCTGATAACCGCAAATTACTCCCTTTATCTTTTCTTACTGGGGCAATTATTCTTTTATCAGCAGATACAATAACACGAGCGGTTCTGCCTGTTGAAATCCCCATCGGAGTCCTTACTGCTCTGATAGGTGGTCCGTTTTTCTGCTATGTATTTAAAAAGCAGCATATGGCAAAACGGGGATTTTAATTATGGAATATAAGGCAGAAAACATATCCTTTTCCTATGCAAGAAAAAAAATTATAGATAATATCTCCATGAAATTTGAACCTGCAATGTTCTACGGTATAGTAGGACCTACTGGTTGTGGCAAGACAACGTTTATGGATATTTTACTACAATACAAAAAACCTGAATCAGGTAAAATTATTTTAAACAAACAAAATCTGTTAAAGTACAAAAAAAAAGAGATTGCGAAACAGATTGCCCTTGTACCCCAAAACTATGTAATAAATTTTCCGTTTACCGTAAAAGAGGTGGTTATTATGGGACGTTATCCCCATATTTCAAGATTTTCCACACCTGATACTGATGATTTTAAAACAGTTCATTATTTTATGGAAAAAACAGAAACTCTGAAATTTAAAAACAGACTTGTAACACAGCTTTCAGGAGGAGAAAGACAAAGAGTTGTTTTTGCCAGAGCCCTTTGCCAAAATACCCCAATCCTGTGTTTAGACGAAGCCACATCAAATCTTGATATGCGCCACTCCATAGAACTACTCAATATTGCAGCATCTGGTGTTAAATCAAAAAGCAGAACCATTATTGCAATAATTCAGGATATAAACCTTGCAGCCATGTTCTGTGATCATATTATCTTTATGAAAAACGGTAAAATAGCAGCACAGGGAAAAACAGCAGATGTTTTAAATGAAAATAATATCAAAAAAGTATTTGGTGTTAACACAAAGATTTATTTTGACAAATACTCAAATTCAAAGCAGGTAGTTTTTAAAAAATAAAATATGACTCTTTTTAAAAAAAAATATCTAATTTCTTTCTGTTTCCTGCTTTTTTTTCAATCTGTTTCAGGACTATTTTACTTTCCAGCATTTGCAAAAACAGATAAAAACAAAAATATCATTATTGATAAATCAGGCAGGAAAATTGTTTTTTCATCTCCATTTAAACGTATTATATCTCTTTACAGTGCACACACAGAAAATCTCATATCAATTGGAGCTGCAAATAGTATTATAGGAGTTAACTCCCATGATATCTGTTTTGGAAAAATAAAAAATAAAACTCTTTTTTCTTTTCGTGATGATCCTGAAAAATTTTTATGGGCAAAACCTGATCTTGTCTTAATCCGTCCTTTAATAGACAGAGGATACGGCAAACTCATCAAAAAGCTTGAGCAAAACAACATAACAGTAATATCTCTTCAGCCAAATAATATAAAAGATATATGTCAATACTGGTTAGATCTTGGATCTATTTCAGGACACAGTTTGTCTGCAAAAAAAAATATACACATGTTTAAAGACACTCTAAAAATATTTCACAGTCTCACATCAAATATTACCCGGAAAAAAAGGGTCTATTTTGAATCCATGCACTCTAAAATGAAAACATTTTCTAAAAATTCGATAGCCATGTTTGTCCTTAAAACAGCTGGAGGAATTAATATAGCAGAAGATGCCGTTCAAGTTAGAAAAACAAATATAGCCTATTGTGGCAAAGAGCGTCTTTTATCAAAAGCATCTGAAATAGATGTATATCTTGCTCAATTTGGCCCTATGAATCAGCCGACAATATCAATAATTAAAAATGAAACAGGATACTCTATTATAAAAGCTGTACAAAACAATAAGATATATTTAATTTCAGAACAAATTGTTTCAAGACCAACTCTAAGACTTTTACAGGGTATTTATCAGACAGGAAACTTTTTGTATCCTGATATCTTTAATAAAAAAATAAAAAAAGAGTTAACTGATAAAAACATTTTTTTATTTTAAATAACAGCCGTAAAGCCAATCTGGACTTTCCACCCGGATTTATCCCCAATAAATTATGAAAGAAACGTATTAAATTTACATTCTTTCATATAAAAAAAAAGAGAAAAAGGAGGCAGCAATCAAAGCAATAGTAATAGCAGGAACAAACAGTGGAAGCGGTAAAACTACTATAGCTCTGGGCTTTATGGCCGCTTTTAAAAAAAGAGGCCTTAAAGTTGTACCTTTTAAGATAGGTCCTGATTTTATTGACCCTGGTCATCATACTAATATAACAAAAGTTGCAAGCAGAAATCTTGACGGATGGATGCTGGAAAAAAGCTACAACAAAGAGTGTTTTTTAAGAAGTATATATGAATCAAAAGCAGATATAGCAGTTATAGAAGGTGTTATGGGTCTGTTTGATGGCTATGACGGCAAAACAGATGCAGGTTCTACCGCACAAATGGCCAAATGGCTTGGAATAAACGTTATTCTAATAGTAAACGCCAAAAGTATGGCAAGAAGTGCTGCAGCCATTGTAATGGGGTTTGAAAAATTTGATCCTGATTTAAACTTTACAGGGGTTATATTTAACAAAACAGGAAGTGACCGTCATCTTAAATACTTAAAAGATGCACTGCCAGGACATGTCAATCTTCGGTGCTTAGGCGGTATCCCAAGGGAGGATTCAATAACGATGAAAGAGAGGCATTTGGGTCTTGTTACAAATCAGGACCAGCCTCTTTCAGAAAATCAAAAACAAAATCTTTCTGATATAATTGAGAACAATATTAATATAGATCAGCTTTTAAAAGAACTTCCTGA
>JASFBI010000323.1 GCA_030149595.1 Desulfobacterales bacterium | reverse complement strand
ATGTGTACCGTAGCAAAGTCTTGGGCTGACGGAGTACAGAGCACGTGGAAAAATATTTCTGCTTGTCCTGAATATGGACCCGAGAGGCGTGGAGCACAACTTAGAGCATTCAACAGGTTTTCAGATGATGATATCAGAATTCATACTTCTGTAAAAAATCCTGATGTTGTTATTATTTCTGATTCCACGTTGATAGGAAATGCTGCACTTACGGAAGGTATAAAGAAAAACACTATTTTTATTGTTAATACCGAGAAGCCAGCTATTGAAATAAAAAAAGCATTAAATATCAACGGGCAGACTCTTTTCACAGTTCCGGCAAACAGCATATCAAAAAAATTTTTTAACAAAGAGATTCCAAATTCTGCCATGTTAGGTACATTTGCAAAAGCATGCGGGCATATTATTTCACTTGATGATTTGGTTTTGGAAGCAAAGCAGATATTTTCCAAAATATTAAAAACAAGTCTTGTCAGTAAAAATATAGAAGCAATAAAAGAAGGGTATAAAGTCGGAGATGTTGTATATGGATAAATATGAACTAAAACCGTGGCAACAACTTGCACTGGGTGGAGTAATTGCTGAAGGCGGTAATTCAGCAGATTATAATACAGGTTCATGGAGAACTTATAAACCTGTTTGGAATAAAGACCTCTGTATCCACTGTTTGACATGCTGGGTTTTTTGTCCTGAAGATGCTTTTTTTTTGACAGATAATTTAAAAAAAGAGGGTAAGGTCAAAAAAAATATTTCCGGAATCAATTATTATCATTGCAAGGGTTGTGGATTATGTGCAAAAGAGTGCCCTGTAAATAAAAAAGAGAAAGTTTTTGCAATAAAAATTGTAAAAGAAAGTAAATAAGGCGGATTCATGAGCAATATAGTTTCAATTACAGGTGCAGGAGCCATAAGCCATGGCATGAAACAGATCAATCCAGATGTTGTGCCTGCTTTTCCCATAACACCTTCAACACAAATAGTTGAAGATTTTTCAAAATTTGTAGCAGATGATTTGGTTGACACTGAATTTATTACAGTAGAGAGTGAACATAGCGTTATGAGTGCCTGTATAGGTGCTTCAGTTGCAGGCGGCAGAGTAATGACTGCAACGAGTTCTGCGGGACTGGCTCTTATGTGGGAAATGCTTTATATAGCAGCAAGTATGCGTCAGCCCATTATAATGACTCTGGTAAACAGAGCGTTATCAGCACCCATAAATATTCATGCTGATCACAGCGATTCCATGGGAGCAAGAGATGCAGGATGGATACAGCTTTACTCTGAAAATCACCAGGAGGCATACGATAATCTTATTATGGCTCCGAGAATAGCAGAAAAAACTAATGTAAGACTGCCTGTGATGGTCTGTCTTGACGGGTTTATTATCTCCCACTGTCTTCAAAATATGATCATAGAAGATGATTATAAAGTTAAAGCTTTTATAGGTGAATACCAGGGCACACATTCGATTCTGGATGTTAAAAATCCCGTTTCCTGGGGAGCCCTTGATCTTGCCGATTACTTTATAGAGCACAAACGAGCTCAGAATACAGCCATGAAAAATGCGAAAGAGGCTATATGTGAGGTCAGCCGTGATTTTTATAATGTGTTTGGAAGAAAATATGAACTTTTTGAATCATATAAAACAGCTGATGCAGAAAAAGTTATAATAGCTATAAATTCCATAGCAGGAGAGATTAAAGAGGTTGTAGACGAACTGCGGAATAAAAATGAAAAAGTGGGATTACTCAAAATAAGATCCTTCAGACCTTTTCCCTATGCTGAAATCGCCGAAGCTCTGAAAAACACCAAAATAATTGTTGTACTGGACAGGTCTGAGAGTTTTGGGGCATATGGTCCTCTGTTTACTGAAATAAGAACAGCTCTATATGATATGGTCGACCGGCCTTTGATCTATAACAGAATATATGGACTTGGCGGAAGAGAACTTAGTCTTGCTCATATCCATGATATATTCAAGGAAAGTGAAGGGTATCTTCAAAAAGGTAAAGTAGAAAAAATATTTGATTATATTAATGTAAGGGGAGGATAAAATATGCCCGGTTTACAAGAGATGGCATTAAAAGACGGGGCATTTTCAGGGGGCCACAGGATGTGTGCCGGTTGTCCTGTCCCAATAATTACAAAAATGTTTACCAGGGTAACTGATAAATATAATATTGTAGCTGGAAATGCCACGGGCTGCCTTGAAGTAGCTTCGACAATTTTTCCCTATTCTGCGTGGAAAATACCCTGGATTCATACTGCTTTTGAAAATGTAAGTGCTACAATGAGCGGTGTTGAGTCCATGTACAGATCTTTAAAAAAGCAGGGGAAAACAAATCACTCAAAGCCATTGAAATTCATTGCCATAGGTGGTGATGGCGGAACTTATGATATTGGCCTTCAATCTCTTTCAGGAGCAATGGAGAGAGGACACGATCTGGTCTATATCTGCTATGATAATGGTGCATATATGAATACAGGTGTACAAAGGAGTAGTGCGACACCCCTTGGAGCAGCTACAACAACCTCTCCTGTAAGCAGGGAAAACCCTGGGCGAAAAGGCAGGAGAAAAGATTTAACCAGAATAATGGCAGCCCATAACATAGACTATGTGGCCCAGGCAAGTATTCATAATCCTGTTGATCTGTCAGAAAAACTTAAAAAAGCAATTGAATTAGATGGCCCTGCTTATATAAATGTTATGTCGCCATGTATTCCCGGCTGGAAAATAGAATCTGACATGGCTGTAGAGATTGCAAAACTTTCTGTTGAAACAAGATTTTGGCCCCTTTATGAAGTTGAATATGGTAATTATAAGATAAATTATAAACCAAAAAAAGAGGTGCCGGTAACAGAGTGGCTTTTTCGTCAGGGGAGATTTTCTCATTTGAAGAATGAAAATTTTGCATATGTTGTAAATTCTTTTCAACAAGAAGTAGATAAAAACTGGGAATGGCTCTGTAGACAGGTGCATGCAAAATGCTAATTTATCCAATTTTTGAGTTAGAGAATTAATTTAATAATATTCAATACCACAAGTATACCTGTAGTTAAATTAATCTTCCGCCTTAAACTTGAAGAAATGTTTATTCTGTAACAGCCTGTTAATTTTGACTCATCTGATATCCTTCTGTAAATATCAAATTTATATCAGAATAGTACATGTCATGTAAAGTTTATGATGGAACCCTTTTTTACTTGACTTTATTATTATATATAAATAGAGAATAAAATTTACTCAGGTGCTGTTGTTTTTAGCATAATAGGGAACCCGGTTAGAATCCGGGGCGGACCCGCCGCTGTGATTGGGGACGAAAACCGTATATATCCACTGTAAATTTATAAATTTACGGGAAGGCTCGGTTATTAGGAAGATCCAAAAGTCAGAAGACC
>JASFBI010000029.1 GCA_030149595.1 Desulfobacterales bacterium | reverse complement strand
AAATATTAATAAGTTAGCTTGATAGAAGCTATGTTTATTTTTGCTCAGGTACTTAGAAAAGTGATTTTTATCGTCAGACTGTTACAAAATTAGACAAATTAATGTTTTGCAGCAGTCTGGTGGCTATTTTTATCAAAATAAATAGAGAGGCGGCTAAAAGCTGCATTATAGATCTGCATGATCTGCTTTGAGACTATTAGTTTTTGTTGATCATGTAAAAATTTATCGCTGTGATATTTTTTAATTTCCCTGTTTCGTGCTTTTTTTATTGTTTCCATTGTAACCGGAGGAGATAGTCCAAAGATATTAAGATCAGCTATAATACTGTCAGGAAGAAAAACATTGTTAACAGGCTCTTTTTTATTTTCGGAAAAAATGTTTTTATAATCCTCTTTTTTTTCTTTATAAAAAGAGGAGGTTTTGTTTTCTGTTTTATTGAAAAGAGGGGTTTTGTTTTTGTAAAAATCAGTATTTGTTTGTATTAATTTATAAATTCTTTTAATTAGATGAGCCATTTTTTTATTTTATCATTTGAATAATTACAATAAATAGAATAAAATAATAATAAATAATAAAATCATTTCAGTCAATATTTGTTTGCACTTCTAAAATAATGTCTGAATCAGTGGGAACTTATAATATATAACTAAACATAGAAAATACAGTTTCCATTGAGGCATTAAATATTCATAACGTTAATACATTATATTAAGGTATGGCACTTGAGAATAAATACTGATGTTTTTACTTATATTTCTATGACAGGACGATTTGTAATATCCCTTATAAGAGAAGCTGGGGCTGTTTTTGTGTTTTTTTATAAAGCTTTTGTGCATATTTTTTCTTTTCCTCTACAAATTTCTAAAATAGTTAATCAAATATATTTTATAGGGGTAAAGTCTGTTGTTATTGTCGGGCTTACAGGGACTTTTACAGGCATGGTTTTAGGATTGCAGGGTTATTATTCTCTGGTTAAATTTGGAGCAGAGGGGACGCTTGGTGCTGTTGTAGCCCTGTCTATAATAAGGGAGCTTGGGCCTGTTCTTGCGGCTATAATGGTTGTGGGGAGAGCCGGGTCAGCCATAGCCGCTGAGATTGGCATAATGAGGATTTCAGAACAAATTGATGCCTTGGAGACAATGGATATAGATCCCATTCGTTTTCTTGTAAGTCCCAAGCTTGCAGCAGCTATGCTTAGTATGCCTCTATTGACAGCACTGTTTGATGTTATGGGAATTTTAGGGGGGTATTTGACAGGATCGGTTTTACTGGGTGTTAGTTCCGGTATTTTTTTTTCACGCATGGAGTCAAATGTAATGCTTTGTGATGTAACAGGAGGTTTTTATAAGGCTTTTGTTTTTGGGATAATTCTCACTGTGATAAGTTGTTACAAAGGTTTTTATGTTCATAAAAGCTCTGATGGATTTGGAGCAAAGGGAGTCAGTACTGCAACAACATCAGCTGTTGTTTTGTCTTCTGTTTTTATCCTTGTGGTGGATTATGTATTAACCTCTTTTTTAATATAGGAATAAAATGCTGGCACCGTTGATTGAGTTTGTAGATATATATAAAGGGTTTGATAATAACGAAGTTTTAAAGGGTGTGACGTTTAATATCTATCCAGGTGAAATAACAAGTATAATTGGAAAAAGCGGGATAGGTAAAAGTGTTTTATTAAAGCATATTATCGGGTTGATGATACCTGATGGAGGAGATATACTGTTTCAGGGAAAATCCATTAAAAAAATGAAAAAGGCAGAAATTTCAAAAATAAAAAATAAGATCAGCTATATGTTTCAATCAACAGCACTTTTTGATTCAATGACTGTTATTGAAAATATTTCTCTTCCTTTGGTTGAAAAATCAAAAATTCCAAAAAATAAAATAAAACAGAAGGTCAGAGAAAGAATGAATCAGTTGGATCTCTATGGAATTGATGATAAATATCCTGCACAGCTTTCAGGTGGAATGAAAAAAAGAGTAGCACTGGCAAGGGCTTTGGTAACAGATCCTGAAATTATATTATTTGATGAACCAACTACAGGTTTAGATCCCATAAGAAGAAATTCAGTTCATAGTATGATTTCCGATTATCAGACAAGACTTGGTTTTACAGGTGTACTGGTAAGCCATGAGATTCCTGATGTTTTTTATATTTCCCAGAGAATTATTATGCTTGATTCCGGTAAAATTATTTTCCAGGGAAGTTATAAAGAAATTTTAAAAAGTGAAGATGAACAGATACTGGATTTTATTACAGGAAGTCAGAAAAAACCTGATGGAATGACAGGTCTGGTCGGGCATTCCATAGGAAACAAGCGTATTCATGAGGAAAAAAAGAGGTTAGACCGGCATGGTATACCCTTTTCTTTAATTATGTTTACAGTAAAAAACTTTGATGAAATAAATAGTAATTTTGGTTATACAGCCGGTCAGACAGCCTTAAAACATATTTCTGTTCAGGTGGAAAAGTATTTACGTATAAATGATTGCAGTTGCCGGAATTCAAAGGATTCTGTGTTGTTGATTCTTGCACATACTAATATAAAAGAGGCTAAAAAGGTTTTTTCAAAGCTTGTAAAAATATTTTCAGAATCTGGTGTAAAAAATATTTTGCCGGATTATGGTTTTTGTCTCCAGATGAGCGGTAAAGTTATTGAGATTAATTCAGGAATGATTATAGATGAAATTATTGAAGGCGGTGTTGGCTGGGAAAATATGGACAGTCAATTTAATCTTTGTTGAACTTTGCAGCAGTTTGCCGGTAAAATGTTTTGATTGAGTAGTTCCTGATTGTTATATTATTTTTTTTTGGAGGGATTATGAAAAAGTCGTCGATAGAAATGGCGGTGGGTATCTTTGTTTTTATTGGAGTCTTATGTGTTGGGTATCTTACAATAAAGCTTGGCAGGATTGAGATATTTAGTGATGATTATTATACAGTAACCGCCAGGTTTGAATCAGTTGCCGGTTTAAAAAACGGTGCTTATGTTGAAATAGCAGGAGTGGCAGTAGGTAAGGTCAGCTCCATTATTTTGAGTCAGGAACTTCAGATTGCTTTGGTTGAAATGGATATAGAAAAGCAATTTGTTTTAACTGATGATGTTATAGCATCTGTTAAAACATCAGGGCTTATAGGTGATAAATATATTCAGCTTATTCCAGGAGGCTCAGATGATATCTTGAAAAATGGGGATTTAATAACAGAAACAGAGTCTTCCATAGATATTGAAGAGTTGATAAGCAAGTATGTTTTTGGAAGTCTATGATAATAATTGATTTTAGAATATTTTTTATGGGGGAGATAAAATAATGAAAAAGGTTATAATTTTATTATTTACCTGTCTTTTTTATTGCTCTTTTGTAATGGCCGAACAGATGCCCATGGATGCTCTTAAAGGTCCTATTAATGAAATAGTAAGTGTTTTTGAAGAGCCTGATTTTAAAAAAAATCCTGACAAAGATCAGATATATAAAAAAAAAGTAATTAAAATATCTAAAAGAGTGTTTGATTTTACTGAGGTCTCAAAAAGAGTTTTAGCAAGAAACTGGAGGCGTTTTTTACCAAAAGAGCGCAAGGAGTTCTCTATGGTTTTTGCTGATTTTTTATCATCCACTTACTATGATAAAATCAAGGATGCTTATAAAGGAGAGGTTGTTCAATATTTAAGTCAGGAAAAACTGAGTGCGTCCAAAGCAATTGTAAAAACTGTAATTCCAAGAAATTCAACTGTGGTTGATATAAATTATCGCATGATTTTACGCAAAAAAAAGTGGAGAATTTATGATGTTAATATTGAAGGTGTCAGCCTGGTTAAAAATTATAGAACCCAGTTTAACAAGATTCTTTTTAAAGAGTCTCCTGCTCAGTTAATAGAAAGATTGAAAAAAAAGAGAGTAGAAGATGTTTTTGATAAAAAAGAAGCTGAAAAATAGTATGAAAAAGATTTGTAGTTTTATTCTTTTTTTTGGATAGCAGGGTTTTATTTTAATAACAGCCATGAGGCTGATCTGGATTTTTCAGGCAGATTTATCTGTCACAACAAAAATAGAAACTCTCATGATTACGGTTTGTTGGACAGAGTTTCATATAAAAAATTAAAAGAACAGGATATTCCCTTTGAAGGTTACAAATTTTATAACAGTTGTTTTTTGTCTGTTTATGATCTCATGCACCCATGTTTCAAATGTAAAAAAAAATGGCGGGTTTCAAAAAGAGCCTGAAGTTCCAACTGTTATAAATGTAGATACGGAAGAGATTGAAGATGAGTTTTTAGATGAAAATCTTGATTTTTTAGATGAGGAAGAGGAAGAAGAGGATAATACAGTATATATCTATGATCCATTATACTATTATAATAAGACTATATTTGTTTTCAATGATAAACTTTTTTTTTGGGTGGTAAAGCCTGTATGCAGAGGATATAAGGCAGTTGTGCCGAATGCTGCAAGGCAATCTGTCAGAAATTTTTTTACTAATCTGTCAGCTCCTGTAAGGATTGTTTCATGCTTTTTACAGGCAAAACCTGTTTCAGCAGGAAATGAAATTGGACGTTTTTTGTTAAATACGACAGCAGGGGTTTTAGGTTTTTTAGATCCTGCAAAAAAAGATCCGAGGCTTGTAATCAATGATGAAAATATGAAACAAACCCTTGCTGTATATGGTATGGGTAATGGTTTTTATATTGTCTGGCCATTTTTTGGACCTTCATCACTGCGGGACTCTATAGGTTCTGTTTTTGATATGTTCCTTGATCCAGTATTATATGCAGATTCTGCAAAAGTTAGAGCAGGTGTATCCGGTCTGTATTTTTTAAATGAGGCAGCCTTTAAAATGGATGATTATGAATCTTTAATAGAGTCATCATTTGAACCATATGAAGCTATTCGCAGTGCATATGTTCAATATAGAGATAAGAGAAATAAAGAGTAAATTATGCAGCAGATATGCAAAGGGATTTTTATGGTTACCTGTACCGGAGGAATAAGTGTTTTAAAACCTCCGGTAAATATCTATATAATACCCGGAAACAATGGGATGATTTTTGATGCAGGCTATGGGGACAGGCGGTCTGTTAATTTTTTGATGAAGGAGATATCAAAAATAAGAGCATATTGCCGAAAACATTCTATGGGAACTGATATTTCGCAAATTTTGGTAAGCCATTCCCATCCTGATCATTTTTCAGGGCTTTATGAACTGAAAAAAAAATTGAAAGCATCTGTCTTGCTTACACCTGCAATGTCAAGATTGATTACTTCAAAAAAAGAGTATAGAAAATCATACGAAGAGACTTTAAGCAGTGATGAATCTAAGAGTTATAAACATGGCTTGATTAATATGCTCAAACCTGCAGTAGAAGTTTTATATGAAAAAAATTATGGCACCAGATTTTTAAAACAGGCTGATGTTATGATAGATGATGATTCCTATATAAGTATTAATAATAAAATCTGGAAAGTTTTTCCATCTCCGGGTCATTGTGATGATCACATCAGTTTATATAATCAGGAAACCGGAGTTTTATTTGCAGGTGATAATATATTAAGATCAATCACTACCTGGCTTGGGCCTCCAAGGTCTTCACTGACAAAATATTTATCATCTCTTTTGTATATGAAAAATTTGCCAGGGCTTAAAATAATATTAACAGCCCATGGAAGTCCTGTGTTAAAGCCCAAGCAAAGAATTAAACAGATTATTCGATGGAGAGAATTAAGAACTCTTCAGGTATATAGCGTGATTAAGTACTCCAGACAAAAATCATTATCTGTGGGTGATATTGTCAAAAAAATATATAAAGGTCAGGGCTGGATAAAATATAAAATGGCTGAAGGCTGGATAAGACTTACTCTTGATCACCTTGAATTTAAAGGGCGGATATTAAGTGATAATCGTAAAAATAAAAGAGTTTACTACTGCAGTAGTTGAAAAAATTGTACCCTGTTTTAATTTTATTTACTGTTGTTCGCTTATAAAATTTTAAAGCTTTTGAAGCAACAGCTCAGAAAATATCAAATTTTCTTATACATAGATCTGACACAGAGATTGGTGAAAAAGACAGTTTTTGTTCGGGTACAGGATAGTTAAAGAAAAAAAACAAAAAGACTTCCTTAAGATCATATGGGAATAGATTAACTGCTAAGAATTATTATGAAAAAAACTACCTGGCTTATTAAAGATATAATTGATTTGGAATATTTTCTTTATAGTGATGTAGGTATGGAGTCTGAATCTACCCGGCAAGTCCTGTTGAAAAGGGACAGGGGTATCTATTTAAATAAAATTTTACCTCTTGAAAAAGATGGCGTTTTAACTCCCAAAAAATCTATCCGTGTGTGGCTGGAACAGATAAGAAAAATAAAAAAAAAGGACAGAGCCACAGGTGCTTTGTTGCCGGGAGAGACCTTTCATGGGGTATGCCGTATTATGGGATTCTGCCTTTTGATTTTGGGTCTTTTATCAGGCTATGGTATGACTGTATCGTTTCTGAACTACCGGGGCATGGAGCTTCTTAATGTCTCATACTATCTCATGTTTTTTGTTTTCGCACAATTTTTTGCTGTTTTGTTTCTTCTTGTGATATTTCTTGTCCGTAAAGTGGTAAAATGTCCATTTCGGATTTCTATAATCTACACTCTGGTCAGCGGGTTTATGACCAGAGTGATCATAAAAATAAAACATCATACACTAAAAAATCTTGATGTATCAGATCGTGCAGGGTTTGAGACAGTTATGGGTATGATCAGGGGAAAGGGGCAGGTCTACGGTTCACTATTTTACTGGCCTGTATTTATTTTAATTCAGATCTTTGGAATCGGGTTTAATTTGGGGGTTCTGGGGACCACCTTTATAAGGGTATTAATATCAGATATTGCTTTTGGATGGCAGTCTACAGTACAAGTAAGTGATCAGACTGTATTTAAACTGGTTCAGGTTGTTTCTCTTCCCTGGGCATGGATGGTAAAGGCTGATTTTGGCCACCCAACTTTTGACCAGATCCAGGGGAGTCATATGGTTTTAAAAGATGGTATATATCATCTTTCAACCAATGACCTGGTTTCGTGGTGGCCTTTTTTATGTTTTGCTGTCCTGACTTATGGTTTGCTGCCGAGATTGATACTTCTTGCTGCTGGAATTGTTGTTCAGAAAAAAGTGCTTTCAAAAATTTGTTTTAGACACAAAAGCTGTGGAAAACTTCTAAACAGAATGAGAACACCTCTAATTAGTACAGAAGGAAATTTTGTAGATTCCGGGAACTTTCATCAAGGGGACAGTGTAAAAACATCTGTCGAAGATATACCAGAAGGCAAGCTGGATGTTTTAAAAGTAAAAGGTATAGTTGTACTTGTTCCTGATGATATTTTTGAGGCATTCACAGATGATGAGCTTGAAAGTGTTATTTTAAAAATCTTTGGGCATCCAGTTCAACTAAAGTTTAGACTTGATGCAGGGGAGGAGGAGGATAATCGGATTATCCATGAGCTTTCCAATATGAATAAGGAGGGTCTTCTGACAAATCTGTTAATTCTCCAGGAAGCATGGCAGCCACCCATAAGAGAAAGTCTGCTCTTTATCCGTGATTTGAGAAAGGCTTTGGGTAAGAGCTCAATGATCTGGGTGGGTCTTATCGGGCTGCCCAGACAGGGCATTGTCTTTACTTCTGTGAAAGAACAAGACTTAACAGTATGGAGACAGAAACTAAATGCTCTGGGAGATTCCTACATAGGGATAGAGGAGCTTGTACCCAATGGAGAGTAATATGATTCCTGAATTTGCCATTGTAGGTCATCCCAATGAAGGCAAATCTGCGGTAGTATCTACACTGTCAGAAGATGACAGTGTAAGGGTTTCATCTTATCCTGGAGAGACTGTTGAGTGTCAAACTTTTCCGGTTGTTATTGACGGGCAGGAGATTATCCGTTTTATAGATACTCCTGGTTTTCAAAACCCGAGAAAAACGCTGGCCTGGATGAAAAATTACCAGGAAGCTGATGATGGCATACTTCATAGTTATTTTGAAACCCATGCAGAAAAGCCGGATTTCAGAGATGATGTAATACTTCTTGAACCGATTAACAGGGGAGCAGGGATCATTTATGTGGTAGACGGATCAAGACCTGTTCGGAAAATGGATCTTGCGGAGATGGAGATTCTTCGCCTGACCGGTCGTCCACGTATGGCGATTATCAACTGCAAAGAGGATGAAACTGTATATCTGGAAGAGTGGAAGAGGGAATTTCGCAAAAGTTTTAATGCGATTCGGATTTTTAATGCCAATAAGGCCGTTTATGCAGAGAGGATTAAACTGCTTAAAAATCTGAAGGGAATTGATCAGGATTGGGGAGAAGTTATAGATACGGTGATATCAGCCTTTGAAAAGGACTGGAAACAGCGTAATAGTCAGACTGCTGAAATTATTTGCGATTTATTGGAGGAGTGTCTGGAGTATTCTATTACCAAAGATTATACAAAAAAGAGTAATGAAAAAAAGCTGAAACATGGGATGGAAAAGGAGTATAACAGAGGTATTGAAAAGATAGAAAAAAGGGCTCATCAAAAAATCAGAAAGCTTTTTAAACATAATATTTTTAACTTTCCCCTTCCTGCCTGTTCTATTTTGAGTTGCGATCTGTTTAGCAAAAGGACATCGCAGGTTTTAGGATTGACCCAAAAGCAGCTTGTTACTCTCGCTGCTATGACAGGAGGCACTGTTGGTGCTGCATTAGACCTTGCAGCAGCAGGCTTGACATTTGGTATTTTGACCGCTGCAGGCGGGCTGCTATGTGCTGGGTGGACTGCACTTGGGGGAGGAAAACGTTTAATTAGAGCTAAGGTGATGGGGCTTAACCTTGGTGGATACCAGATTCAAATTGGACCCATGGATAACATTCCGTTTATTTATATCCTTGTTGATCGTGCATTGATTTTCTATTCATACATTATTAACTGGACACATGGACGCCGTGATTATTCATCTGTTGAGTCCTTTACTAAAGGAGCTGCAAAGGCTGGTTTCACAGCTGAATGGGATAATAAAAAGAGAGGGGACTTTCAGCGGTTTTATTCCTCTGTCTGCAGTAATGACAGTTTGAAAAAAGATTCGGATCGTAATTTACTGAAGGAGATGTTGTGTGAGATATTACAAAACATCTCCCAAAGTGACAAAAAGCATGGATTGATTGAAAATTCTTAATTTATACTTTGCATTCTGTGTTACAGAATTAAAATTTCTTCAAGTTCAAGATAACTTATTAATATTTATTATAAAAGCAATTTGGAAATATTGAATTAATTTTGCTTCAGGTTCTGTTTGCATACTCCATTATATACTCCTTTTTTTTAAAAAAATAAGTTTCTGTGTTTTTTTAACAGGCTGTTTATATATTTAAAGCTAACGTTTACAATATCCTGTTGGTCTGGGTTTTTTATTTAGTTTTATCCACAACAAATCATGAAAGAGACGTATTAATTTTACATTCTTTAATTTATTTTCAGTTTATCCATAACAAAAGAGGCTATTTCAGAGATAGCTTCTTTACTTTCAGGAACAAAGTTGGCTAAGATGGTAAATACATGGGGCATGTTGTGCCATACACTAAACTTAACCTCAATCCCTGCCTTTTCAGCTTTTTCTCTTATACTGATTGAATCTCCATAGAACATTTCAGTATCAGATACCTGAATGAAAAGAGGGGGCAGATTTTCATAATCGCCAAAAACAGGTGAAATCATAGCGTTTTTTGGGTCACAGGACTCTCTTAAAAATGCCTGGAGACTGTGTACGGCATTCACATGGAACATGTGATCATTTCGGGCATTGGTTTTAAGTGTTGTGCTGCTGCCACTAATATCTGCAAAAGGAGAAATACATACAGCAGCAGCCGGTTGAGGCAGGTGGCTTTTTTTGATTTGAAACAGTGTAGAGAGAGCCAGGCCTGCTCCGGCTGAATCCCCTGCAATAACGATATTTTCAGGTTTATATCCTTCGTCTAATAACCATTTGTAACTTCTAATGGCATCTTCCCAGCACTCACACATGGTGTGGTCAGGTAACAGACGATAATCAATGCTTAAAACTTTGACAGAAGCTTTGCTGGATAACCTCCATGTAATAGGCCGGTGGGATAATGGAGAGCTAAAAAAATAACCGCCCCCGTGCATATATAGTAAAACCTTGTTGTTGTCTGCAATATCTTTGGGGATAATCCACTCGGCAGATGTTCCAAAGGCATTGACTTTTTTTATGGAAATAAAATCCGGAACTTTCGCCATGATACATGAACCCATGTCAATGAGTTTTTTTACAAAACGCATGGATGACGGTTTTATTTTCATGTGTGTTTGAATTGGTTTTAGAATATATTTTAGGGTAAAATTCATTACAATTGC
>JASFBI010000322.1 GCA_030149595.1 Desulfobacterales bacterium | reverse complement strand
TAATATCTGATCTTTTTGTACCATTCACAGTAAAATACCTGTCCTTTTCTGAAATATTACCGTTTTCCAGTCCTGCCTCTTTTTTTGTCAGGTCTGGATTTTGTTTTTGATTTTGACCTGAAACTTTTGCCGGAAACTTTAGTTTTTAGATTGCCGCGCCTATATTTCTGCTTTAAAGATTCTCGTTTTTCAATTATCTCCTGTATGTCTTTATCTGCTTTTTTCCCACAAGATATGCTGTTTGGACGATAGAGAACAAAATCAGGAACATCACTATCCTCTGTATAGCAGTCAACCTTTTCCACACAGATCTTCTGCTTCAGCAGTTTTTCAATGGCTACAAGATATTTTTTTTCATCATTACTGACAAAAGATACCGCAAGACCGCTTTCACCGGCACGACCGGTACGACCTATTCTATGAATATAATCTGCAGGATCTTGGGGAATATCATAATTAAACACACATGGAAGATTAATAATATCTATACCCCTTGCTGCCACATCTGTTGCCACAAGAATATGGATACTGCCGTTTTTAAACTTCTCCAAGGTACGTGTTCGAAATGACTGGCTTTTATTGCTGTGCAAGGCAGCAACTGACAGTCCCTTTGCTGCAAGTTTTAAGACAAGCTTGTCAGCTCCCTTTTTTGTACGGATAAAAACCAGTACCCTGTCCCAGTTTTTGAGGGTAATTAAATGAATTAGAAGAGCCCTTTTATTTGATCTCTCCACAAGATGAATTTTATGATCAATTAGTTCTGCTGCTTTGTTACCGGGCGTAATTTCAATATATTCCGGGTTTTGCAGCATCTGGCCTGCAAGACTTTTGATCTGTTTACTGTATGTAGCAGAAAATAGCATTGTTCTGCGTTTAACAGGAACAAGATCAAGAATTGCAGAAATTTCATCACTAAATCCGAGATCCAGCATCCTGTCTGCTTCATCAAAAACCAAAAACTCTATATGGGAAAGATTCAGACGTTTTTGTCCAACAAGATCCAGCAAACGCCCCGGTGTAGCCACAAGAATATCAACCCCACGCTTCAACCTGTCAACCTGTGGTTTAATACGAACTCCTCCATAAACCACAGTACACCGCATAGATACCACTCGTGCATAGGCTTTGACTATTTCTCCCACCTGATGTGCCAACTCCCTTGTTGGGGCCAAAATAAGCGTTCGAATATATTGTCTGCTGCTCTTTTTTCGGCTGAGAATTTCAACAAGGGGCAGGGCAAATGCGTCTGTTTTTCCTGTTCCTGTCATGGCACATGCAAAAACATCACGGCCTGCAAGAATAGCAGGGATGGCTTTAAGCTGAATAGGATTAGGAGAAAGATAACCCCTGGTCTTTACAGCTTCTAACAGTTCATTCCGAAGACCAAGTTGATCAAATGACATATATATCCCTTAATTTTCTCTAAAAATTGTATCTGCTGTCATGCCGGCAGGTTTTCTTCAAACTATATATCATATTTTTTTGTATATCCTCTGGGAGTTACAATATAATCATGGTATATAAAAGAGTTGCTGTTGCCTATAAAAACAGTTGTCTGCATATTTACATCTGCTGTATCAAGATCTTTAAGCAATATAGTATCAACTTTTTGTTCAGGTCTCATGGCTGATCTTACAATACCTACAGGAGTATTTTTATCACGATATTTTAATACTATTTTACCTGCTGCATTTAGTTGCCAGTTACGTTTTCTGCTTTTTGGATTGTAAATTACTATTACAAAATCAGCTGCAGCTGCTGCATCAATTCGCTTTTCTATAAGTTCCCAGGGAGTGAGAAGGTCGCTTAAACTTATTACTGCAAAGTCATGGGTCAGTGGTGCTCCAAGAAGTGATGCACCTGAACTCAAAGCGGGTATGCCTGGAACAACCTCTATTACAATTTCATTTTTTGCAGTACATTTGTCCGTGGAAGATGGTGGTAAAATCTTAATATCTTCTTTTTTACATATTTCAAAAGCAAGTCCGGACATGGCATAAATACCTGGATCGCCACTTGACACAATAGCACATGACTGACCATTTTTAACTGTATCCACAGCAGCTCTTACTCTGTCTACCTCTTTTGTCATTCCTGTGCTTATAATTTTTTTACCCTCTATCAGAGGCATAATAATATCAATATAGGTCGTATAACCGGCAACCACATCAACACTCTTTAAAACAGCACAAGCCCTTTGGGACATATATTCAATACTTCCAGGTCCTGTACCTACTATATAAAGAGTCTTGCTGCTACAGCGAGTGTCACATTTTTTGTCTTTTGTTTGCATACAATAAGTCTCCCGTTTCCTGCAGCAAGAATAGCTGCAGCTTCACACACACTTTTAACTCCCACATGCTTTTTTACCATATCAGAAGGGGTTTTTATTCCCTGTACCATGGAGAGTTCTTTTTTATTAAAAACAACAAAATCAATACCAAGCTCTTTTGAAAGTATACAAAATCCTGATTCGTCTTTTTTAAGATCTATTGATCCCAGCAAAGATACAGATGATAATGATAGTTTCTGATTTTTAAAAACAGTTTCAATAAGCTGCATTATCTCATCTTTATCAGTACCCCTGTTACATCCCATACCCAATACAAGGGACTTAGGTCTTAAAACAAGTATATTGGCGGGAAGATCGGTCATTACATGATCTATGTAAACTCCGCACATGCCTTTAAAAACTAACTTTTCCTGCTCATCACAAAAATCATTTGCATATTTTTTTTTAAAAGGACTATTTTCACCTGTCTGAAATTCATCAAATAAACCATAAGGATCATGGAGTAAAACCTGCTCATTTTTTAAAAAAGCCATATTAACATGCTTTATGGCACCTGGGTTTTTAATAAAGAGTCCTTTTTCCACGGCAAGCATATCAACTGCCAGTACATTATTTACATCTGTTGCCGTAGTAATAACAGGAACAGCTCCTGTTATTACCCCTATATATTTTGTTAAGGTGTTTGCACCTCCTATATGCCCGGAAAGCAGACTTATGGCATAATTACCTGCGTCATCTACTACCAAAACAGCAGGATCTAATGTTTTATGTTTAATCAGAGAAGCTATTACCCTCACAACAATACCAGCTGACATGATAAATACATGTCCCTGATAATTTTTAAACTCTTTTGTAACAGACAAGGAAAATTTTTTAAAAAAAATTTCCCTTCCATTTATATTACCTTTATTATCACAAATATTTTCTGAAGCAAAAATAACAGAATGTACTAATTTTGCAGCTATTGTTCTTGCAAGGATAAGTCCTTTTTCTGTTAAAACCCATACAGCAATTTTTTTATCAGTTATATCCATTAAACATTACTCTGCTTTTCGACAGGCGCATGTAAAACACTACTCTGTCCAATTTCTGCGTTAAAAAATAAATTTAATCCTCGGAATA
>JASFBI010000321.1 GCA_030149595.1 Desulfobacterales bacterium | reverse complement strand
AAGAGCCCTGATAAATTTTATCAGGGCTCTTTTGCGTTATAGGACTTATTATGATTATTATGTTTACTAGAAAATATTGCGTGTTTTTAAAATCCTCAATATTTTAAATATAATAATTTGTAAATAAAGTAATTATGCTATCATTCCACCATCACTTACAAGGCATAGTCCTGTTGTAAAAGAAGATGCTGCATCTGTTACAAGATAGAGTATGGAGCCTGCCATTTCCATTGGTTGAGCATGGCGTTTCATGGGTATTAAATCCATTGCTATATCGTAAATATCTTTATTGTCAAACAGTGCTCCTGCAAGTTTTGTTTTAGTAAGTCCAGGAAGCAAAGCATTGACTCGTATGTTTTTAGGAGCAAGCTCTTTTGCAAAAGCTTTTGTCATGGAAATGACTCCTGCTTTGGATATAGAGTAAATCCCCTGGAAAATTCCAGGGGAGGCTCCAGCTATGGAAGAAACATTTACAATACTTCCTGAACCTGCTTTTTCCATAAGCTTTACTGCTGCCTGAATCATTAAAAAAGGACCTTTTAAATTTACATCCATAATTTTATCCCACATGCTCTCTTCGGCTGTTTCAAGTGGGCCGAAGTGGGGATTTGTTGCAGCATTGTTTATTAAGATATCAAGTTTCCCATGTTTACTTTCAACTGTTTTGAAAAGTTCTTTTATCTGGTCTTTATATCCTGTATGACAAGGTATGACTTCTGCTTTTCCACCTGAAGCTGAAATTTTTTCAGCAACTTTTTTGAGACCTTCTGCTTTGCGGCTTGCAAGAATGCAATGTGCTCCGTGATCAGCCAGTGTTATTGCTGTTGCCTCTCCTATCCCTCTGCTTGCTCCTGTAATAACTGCTATTTTCCCTTTGAGTGAAAAATTGATCATCTTGACCTCCAGAGTTGTTGTTTTTTAGAAAATGTTAACTAATGCTTGAATGAAAGTTAAAATAAAATTGTTATATAAAAAGTTGTATTAATGAATAGGAAAAATCATATGTTTGCTATATACACAATTTTATTCAACCTATCTGAAAATTTTTCACAAAACAAATGTTTCTTGACAGTTTTATCTATTATAATTTAAAAAAAGAATTAATATAATTATTTGATACTATGAGAATAAGGAGATAAATCATGAATTTGGAAAAAGCTATTTTCCAGAGGTTTTTATTTGGGATAATTTTTATTTTAGGTATCTGCATGCTGATAACTAATTTTGTTTTTTATTTTGGTTTAAATTATTTATTTTCTGTATTATCAGTTTTTCAAAGACCTGCTGAGCATCTTGATATTTTTAATTATTTTGATAAACTTGAAGCTTTGTTTAAACAATGGGGTATTTATTTTGCTCCGGTTAGTTTAGTTTTTTTTCTTTTTTTGGGAATTATCTTATGGTTTATTTTAAGAGGTGCTGTAAAAAAAATAAAACATGGTAGCCTTGAAGCTGGAAAAAGCAAAATAAAAGATGCTAAAATTGATTTTGAAAAAGAGAAAAAACTCCAAAAGCAAAATAACAGACGTTTTTTTATACATCTTTTATCTGTTTTTCAAAAGCAGGGACGTTTGGTGGATTTCTTTTTAGAGGATATTGATGAATATTCAGATGATCAGATAGGAGCTGCAGTAAGAACTATACATGCAAGTTGCAGGAAAGAGTTAAACAAATATCTTTCTCCTAAGCCTTTAATGGATCAGGAAGAGGGAGATGATGTTGAGATTTTATCGGGGTTTAATTCTGTAGAAATTAAGTTGACAGGAAATGTTACAGGAGAGCCACCTTTTTTAGGGGTTTTACGGCATAAGGGTTGGAGAGCTTCAAAACTTGATCTCCCTGCTTTGTCTAATGATGGAGATTCTGCAATTATTGCCCCTGCAGAGGTTGAAATACTGTAAAGGAGATTATTATGCCTGATTTTAAATATGTTGTTGGTATAGATTTGGGAACTACAAACAGCATTATTGCGTATACAAAAGCTGAATTATCAAAAGGAGAGACACCTGAAATTAAGGTTCTTAATATTCCTCAGCTTGTAGATTCCGGTGTTGTTGAAAAAAAAGAGATGCTTCCTTCCTATATCTTTATGCCGGGCAAGCATCTGTTATCTAAAGATGGTTTGAGTATGCCCTGGGAAGATGAGCCTTCAGCGGAAATTATTGGATTTTTTGCGAGAGAAAAAGGAGAAGAAGTGCCGCAACGGCTTGTTTCTTCATCTAAATCATGGCTTTGTCATAAACTTGTAGATCGCAACAAGCCCATTCTTCCATGGGAGGGTACAGAGAAGAAAATTAAAAAGATTTCTCCTGTTGAGGCTTCAGCCATGATACTTTCCCATATTAAAAAAGCTTGGGATTATACAATTGCAAATGATAATTCAAAGTTAAGACTGGAAAATCAATATGTAGTTTTGACTGTTCCTGCATCTTTTGATGCAGTTGCCAGGGATCTTACAGTAAAAGCCGCTAAAATGGCAGGGCTGCCTGATTTGATATTGATTGAGGAGCCTCAATCTGCTTTTTATGCATGGATTCAGGATCAGGGAGATCAGTGGAGAGAATATGTGTCTTGTGGAGATCTCGTTCTTGTCTGTGATATAGGTGGAGGGACAACTGATTTTAGTCTGATAAAGATAGATGAAGAGAATGGAGAGCTTGTTTTAGACAGGATTGCAGTGGGGGACCACCTTTTGGTTGGGGGTGATAATATGGATCTTGCTCTTGCTTATCATGTTTCAAACAGGCTTGCCAAAAAGAGGACAAAAATTAATTTATGGCAGATGCGTGGGCTTTCACATAGTTGTAGAAGTATAAAAGAAAAGGCTTTGTCTAATAATGATATAGATGAGTTTTCTGTAACAATTTTGGGCAGGGGTAGCAAACTTATTGGTGGTACCATAAAAGCTACGATTAGTACAAAAGAGATAGAGAAAATTGTAATTGATGGATTTTTTCCAAAATGTGTTATTTCAGACAAACCAGAGATACAATCAGGAGTAGGGCTTAAGGAACTTGGGCTTTCCTATGAAAATGATCCTGCTATCACAAAACATATCGCAGGGTTTTTAAGTAAAAGAAAAAAACAGGATGATGCTGCTGTTGAGATTCCCAATGCTGTTTTGTTTAACGGTGGAATTATGAAAGCAGAGTCTGTCAGACAAAAAATTATTAATACAATGAATTCATGGGATGAAGCATCTATAGATGGAAAAGTAAAAGAACTGGTATCAGGAGATTTTGATATTTCTGTTGCAAGGGGTGCTGCTTATTACGGTCTTGTAAAGCTGGGTCGTGGTATAAGAATAAGCGGTGGTTTGTCAAAAACATATTATATTGTCATGGCTTCTACAATGAACTATGTTCCTGGGGTCATATCTACTGTAACGGCCTTTTGTGTTGCTCCGTTTGGTATGGAGGAGGGTAGGTCAGAAAGAATTG
>JASFBI010000320.1 GCA_030149595.1 Desulfobacterales bacterium | reverse complement strand
TTCTAAATTATTTATGTGTAAATTCTATAATTGATGAGTATGCCGGATATGGACTACTTTAAACTTTTAAATTTTAAAAAAGAACCTTTTTCAAATTCGCCTGATCCTGATCTTTTTTACCATTCAAAACAGCATGTTCAAAGTCTCCAAAAACTTGAAATTTCTATTCGTTTAAAAAGAGGTTTGAATGTTGTAATAGGGGATGTGGGTACAGGTAAAACTACAGTTTGCAGGCAACTTCTTCGAGTATTTGTAAAGGATGAAGATATTCTTGAGTTTATGATTTTAGATCCTTTTGTTATATCTTCCTATGATTTTTTATTATATATAGCAAAAATATTTAATATTGAGTTGTCAGATAGTGTAAATAGCGAGTTGGGTGGTAAGGAGGAGATTAAAGAATATCTTTTTGTTCAGGGGGTGGATAAAAAAAAAACTGTGGTTCTTATAATAGATGAAGGGCAGAAAATGCCGGTTTTTTGCCTGGAAGTTTTAAGGGAACTGCTAAATTATGAAACTAATGAATATAAGCTTTTACAGATTGTGATTTTTGCTCAAGCAGAGTTTTATGATATAATTGCTCCTCTGCATAATTTTATGGATAGAATTAATCTGTTGTATCATCTAAAACCCCTTGGTTTTAATCAAACTGTTCGGTTGATTAAATTCAGACTTGATTGTTCATATAAAAAATCTGGTAAAACGCTTGATTTTTTTACTTATCCTGCTTTTTGGATGATTTACAGGCAAACCAGAGGGTATCCGAGAAAAATAATTAATTTGTGCCACAAGTGCATTTTGTCAATGATAATACATAAACATGCAAGGATTCGTATCCAGAATGTTTATAGGCAAGTTGAAGCTAAAAAACATTTTTTGTTTAATGGATTTGTTCCAGTAGCAGCAGTTTTTTTTGTTATGCTGTTTTTTTTATTTGTTGCAGGCAGTAAAAATAAAATAGCAGAGACATTCTCATTGTTAAAACAGAATGTTTTCTATGATAAAATAGTCAAAACAGAAAATGGAGTATTGCTTTATGATAAGCTGTATGGTAACAATAAATGCAATATATTAGATGATGAAGTTATTTTGGCAAAAAATATTGCTTCATTATCTTTTTATCCTTCTGTGTTTGATAAAAAAAACAGTAACTTCCCTATTTTAGATAATGGTTTAATAGATATACAAGCTCCTTTCTTGCTTGGATATTTATCAGTAAAAAATAGTGAAACTATAAGTATTTTAATTAAAAATGTTTATGGTGTTTTTGATAAAAAAATTCTCAATGCTCTTTTGCAGGCAAATCCCCATATTTTAGATGCAGATAAAATTGACACTGGAGATCTTATTTATTTTCCTGTAATACCTGGTTTGATAAAAAACAGTTGTTTAAAAACATGGTGGATACAGTTTGAAAAAACAGATAATCTAAGTAAAGCGGTCAATATATTAAGACAATCGTCTGATGAATTGCCAAAAATACGGATAATACCTTGTTATAAGCCTGACGATGGGCTTTGGTTTGCCCTTGTATATCATTCCATGTGGTTTAAGGAAGAACACGCAGTAAAAAGGTTAAATAATATTAAAAAATATTTTCCAGAAGCAAAACTTCTTTGTATTCAGACAAATAAAATGAAAGTTTATTCACAATACTATTAGCAAAGGAGAGATAATTGTTTAAGCGGAAAAAATTAGGAGAGATGCTGATTGAGGCAGGATTGCTTACTGAAGACGAGTTGCAGGAGGCTTTGAGAAAACAGAAACAAAGTAAATTAAAACTTGGGCAGTTTCTTGTTTCAGATGGTATTATTTTGGAATCTGAACTTGTTTTTGTAATTTCACAGCAGTTAAAAATAGATATTTATAATGCAGAAAAATATCCGGTAAATCTTGAGTTATCTAAGCTTTTTTCAGCTGATGCAGCCAAAAAAATGTCAGCTGTTCCAGTTCAGGTTGATGGAAATGTTTTAATGGTTGCAATGACTGATCCTTTAGATATAACTATATTTGATAAAATAGAATCTATAACAAATTTGGAAGTAGAGGCTGTTATATGCACAGAAAAAGAGGCAAACCAGCTTATTTCACTTTTGTATGGTTCCTTTTCTGACATAGATGATGTATTGGACACTGTAGAAAATCTTCAAATTAATTCGGATAAAGCTGATGATGAAGAGTCTAAAAAAAAAGAGAAAGTTGATTTAGCTTTACTTAAGGATATTTCTGAAGATGCTCCGGTTATACGTCTTGTAAATTCTATTTTTATTCAGGCAGTAAAAGATGGTGCCAGTGATATTCATATTAGCCCTGAAAAGGATTATGTTCAGTTAAGATTTAGAGGTGACGGCAGGCTTTATGATGTTCCGGCTCCTCCAAAAAGTCTTTTTTTATCAGTTATTTCCAGAATAAAGATATTGGCAAATCTGGATATAGCTGTTTCAAGAGTTCCTCAGGATGGCAGATTTACTATTAAGGTGGGGCAAAAGGAAGTGAATGTTCGTGTTTCAACTCTGCCTACTATTTATGGAGAAAATCTTGTTCTTCGACTTCTTGATACCAGTACCGGTATATATTCTTTAAATAATCTTGGAATATCTTCTTCTGACATAAAAAAAATAGAATCAATTATAAATAAACCTTATGGGATGATATTAAGTACAGGTCCTACAGGAAGTGGTAAAAGTACAACTTTGTATTCCATTTTAAAACAATTAAACAAGCCTGATATTAATATAATAACACTTGAAGACCCTGTTGAGTATCGTATGGATAAAATAAGACAGGTTCAGTTGAATCAAAAAGCTGGAATGACTTTTGGCAGTGGTTTAAGAGCGATATTACGCCAGGATCCGGATATTATTATGGTGGGAGAGATTAGAGATTCAGAAACTGCTTCAATCTCTGTACAGGCAGCTTTAACAGGACACAGAGTATTGAGTACGGTTCATACTAATGATGCAGCCGGTGCTATTACACGTTTTATAGATATGGGTGTGGAGCCGTTTCTTGTATCTTCAGTTATACTTATATCAATAGCTCAGCGTCTTGTAAGAAGAGTATGCCCTAACTGTGCTGAGCCTTATACTCCGTCTGAAAGTAAAATGAAATACTGGGAGTTGGAAAAATTTGATAAACCAAATTTTTTAAAAGGAAGAGGGTGTTTTCAGTGTAATGAGACAGGTTATAAGGGAAGAGTCGGGGTATATGAGGTTCTGCTTGTAGATGAAGATGTGCAGACGATGATTTTAGATCAAAGATCCGGTAATGAAATATCAAAAGCAGGTATTAAGTCAGGCAGTCTTAAAACTTTAAAAGATGATGCAGCTGAAAAGCTAGCTGCAGGACTGACTACATGTGAAGAAGTACTTACAACGGTGATAAATTCTTAATTTTTATATTATATTGTAGATTTCTATTATGAAAAAATTTATATACACA
>JASFBI010000319.1 GCA_030149595.1 Desulfobacterales bacterium | reverse complement strand
AGTTGAAATTTTTTTCAAGTACAAGGCGGGTGCAAATTTTAACCGGAGGAATACATTGAGTATTTTGAGGATTAAAATTTAAGCCCAACGCCGTAATTGGAAAAAATGGCGGTTTTCGTTCGGGCACTACTTAAATGGTAGAGTTAATCCTGTATTAAAGAAAAAATCTTTTTAAGAAAATTTTAGATCAGGGAAGCTTATTATGCATAGTACATTTATGTCAGATGATCTTTATTCAAAAAACCTACAAGCCATAAAAAAGAATCACCCGTATTTATTGAGTCAGCTTGATGAACGCTTAAAACCAAAATGTAAAATCCATATTACAGGGTCAGAGTTTCCTAATATTTATGTTGAAAGAAAAAATGTTTTAAGTCCGCATCTTTATCCTGAAGATGATCCTTTAAAAGGAGTTCATGAATTAATAGAGACCTATAAAGATGTAAAGGGAAAGGTTATTGCATCTTATGGTTTTGGGCTTGGATATAATGCCAGGGCTTTTATTAAAAGTTTTGGAAAATCAAACATTATTGTTTTTTTTGAAGCATATCCTGAAATTTTTAAAGCAGCTTTGTCTGTTGTTGATTTAACAGATGTTTTCAATAATAAAAGTGCTAAATTTATTATTGGAAAGCAGGTGGATTTTGATAGTGTTTTTCTTACTTACAGAGAACAGCTTCTAACAAGTACAGAACATCTCTCTTTTTTTATGCATAGTGCTATAAAGCTTGATAACAGTTGGTATGAAAATATCAAATTTCTATTTGACAGGTATATAGAAGGGAGAATTTTAACTAAAAATACCATTGTAAAAGGTTGGCAAAGATTTATAGATAACAGATTTAATAATATTTTCCCCATGCTGGACTCTTTACCTGGCAAATTACTTGAAAATAGTTTTAAAAATATTCCTGCCATTGTTGTAGCAGCAGGGCCTTCACTTTCTAAAAATATAAAAGCCTTAAAAGAGGTTAATAATCGTGCATTGATTGTAGCAGTTGATACTGCTGTGTCTCCTTTAAGTATAGAGCGGATTAAACCTCATTTTTTTACTACCATCGATTATAATGATTTTAATTATGAAAAGTTATGTTTAGATAAAAATATTCTTAGTGATTCAAATTTGCTTTATATTCCTGAAGTTACATCAAAAATTCCTAATTTTATCTCTTGTAATCAAAAATTTTATTTTTTTTTGGCAAAATATTACAGTTCACTTTTTAATGAGCTTTTAGATGTGGATGCAGATCATCTGGATTTTGCCCAGTCTGTTGTTCATCTTGCTATAAAACTTGTTCAGACTATGGGATGTAATCCTGTTATATTTGCAGGACTTGATCTTGCATATGATAATAACTCTGATCATGCAAAAGGAACTGTTCTTCATTGGGGAAATAACCAGAAACCAGGAAAAAATCAGGTTATGGTAGAGGGTATAGATGGAGAGATGCTTCTTTCAAACAGAGGTTTCAGGCAGATGATAAGTACTTGTGAAAATTTAATAAAAAAGTATCCGGAAGTAAAATATATAGATGCAACAGAAGGAGGTGCAAAAATATCCGGTACGCAGATCAGTACTTTAAAACAGGCTATTGATACGTATTGTAAAGACGGTGTAGATATAAGGGAAAAACTTTTCACAAATGAAAAACAGGGAAAAGTTAAAAATTTTGAAAAAAGATTACAAAAACAGATTGATGAAGCATACAGATATAAAAAAATATTAAATATATATTTTAAATCTGTTTCTAAAATAGATAAATATGTTCATAAAAACAGTAAAACATTTAAAGGTCCTGAGTTTTTCCCTAAAAATATTGCAAAAGAGTTAAAAATAGCAAATCAGATAACAGATAAATTTAATGAAGATCAGTTTATACACTATCTAACAGATATTTTGGCTCAGTTTCATAATAACTTTTATGAATATGAGGTAAAAAAAATAGTTGCAGAAGCAACAAAAAACAAAAAAGATATTTTTATAGCTGCACATAAACAGCAAAAATATGCACAAAGTGTAAAAAACAGTGCTTTAGATTATATTATTGATAAATTTCAAAAACAGTTAAAAAAGAGTAAAAGATTAAGTCAAATAGAAAAAAAGTTTAAAGATGATTGTAAGTCAGATGAATTTTTCATGGAAACCGGTAAGTTTTATTATGATATAGAGTATCTTGAAAAAGCTGAGGCTGCATTTAATGAGCTTGGAGATAGCAATACTCAAAAGTATCTCTATCTTGGATTTATTGAAATAAAAAAAGGCAGAATAAAAGAGGGGCTTAATCATTTAAATAAATCTGTAAAATCAGATAATAAAAATTTAATGCAAAAGGAGCAGTTTTTAAAAGATATTGAAAAAGAAATGGTAAAAGAGTGTGAAAAACCGGTATTGGCTACATATAAAAATATTTTATATGACAGAATTATAACAATTAATCCAGATAACTGCGATATTACAGTAAAAAGAAAAAATACATTAATAGCAGAAGCTGATCTTTTGATTGAAAACAGTGATTTTGAAGCTGCAAAAGAGTTTTTAAAAAAAGTAGTTAAAGAGAGAGAATTCGGGAAAGTGGAGTTTTTATGCCGATTGTTTGTTGTATGTATAAAAATGGGAGATCAGGCAGAATCTGAAGCTTTTTTAGAAAAAGCACTGGGAATAAAAAAGGAAAAAGCCATAGAGATTGTTTGTACTTTATGGGAAAAAGAAAAGACTGTTATTGATGAAAAATTTTTGCAAAATGATGTTAACTATATTGAAGAATCTCTTGATATGTGGAAGCCGGTAAAAAATATTATTAAAGATTGGTATTATTTTAAAGCCCGTATCTTTGCAGGAAAAAACGATTTTAAAGCAGCAACTTTGATGATGGTTGAAGGAGTTACAATATGGCCTGAAAATACAAAATATTTAACTTTTCTATCCCGTCTTTTAATAGAAAATGGAAATTTTGATGATGGTGTAATTTTTCTTAAAGAGGCGGTTAAAAAAGATCCATGTTCTGCTGTTTTATGGGAGGAGATAGGAGATGCTCTTTTTTTGGAAAAAAACTATAAAACATCTGTTACAGCTTATGAAAATTGTATTATGGCTTTACCCGAAAAGTATAATATTTTTAATAAGATAGGGGATTGTTATCTTTATATGGGCAGTTTAGATGCAGCAAAAGCATCCTATAAAACTGTTCTTGAAAAAGATCCTGAGCATATGGGTGCAAAAAAGAGATTAGATATTTTACAAAAAAAATAAAATTTAGTTTCTGAATTAAAATCAGGATTTTTTGTCAGGACATGAAAAGGTCAAAATTTTAACAACTACTTTTTTAAAAAATATAATCTGTTATGAAATGGATTGCCGGCCAATGTAAAAAAATGAGGCTGACAAGAGTAATACGTAGTTTTTTCTTGATATAATAATCAAAAAATGCTTAAACTAACAAATAGTTTTAAGA
>JASFBI010000318.1 GCA_030149595.1 Desulfobacterales bacterium | reverse complement strand
TCTTCCAACAGCGAGTCCGGAACCATTTAAAGTATGAAGAGGTTCCGGTTTTTTCTTATCTTTTCTTCGGAGTCTTATTTTCCCCCGTTTAGCCTGGAAACTTTCAAAATTGCTGCAGGATGATATTTCCCTGTAAATTTTTTGTGACGGCATCCAGACTTCAATGTCGTAAGTTTTTGCAGCTGAAAAGCCTAAATCTCCTGTACATAAAACAATTACCTGATATGGAAGTTTAAGCTCCTGTAATATTGTTTCTGCATCACATAAAAGAGATTCAAGCTCATTATATGAATTTTCAGGAGTAACAAATTTTACCATTTCAACTTTGTTAAACTGATGCTGTCTGATAAGTCCCTTTGTGTCTTTGCCATAGGAACCTGCTTCAGAGCGAAAGCAGGGGGTGTATGCAGTATATTTTATAGGAAGATCTGCTTCAGATATTATTTCATCTTGATGTATATTTGTAACAGGTACCTCAGCAGTAGGTATAAGAAAATATTCCAATCCTTCAATTTTGAAAAGATCTTCTTCAAATTTAGGAAGCTGGCCTGTATTGATAAGACTGTTTTTGTTTACAATAAATGGGGGCAAGACTTCTGTGTATCCATGTTTTGTCGTATGCATATCAAGCATGAAATTGATGAGAGCACGTTCTATTTTTGCTCCTATTCCGAAATATAGGGGGAAACGGGAACCTGTTATTTTTGCCGCTCTTTCAAAATCAAAGATCTTCAGGTCTTTACCTATTGTCCAGTGGGCTTTTGGAGTAAAGTCAAAATCCGGTACATCGCCAACTTTTTTTATAACTTTGTTGTATTCACTGTTTTTTCCAATGGGAACAGATTCGTGAGGTATGTTGGGAATGCCAAATAGGATTTTATTTAATATCTCTTTGTTTTCAGTAAGGCTTTTTTCAAGCTCTTTAATTTTGGCAGATACACTTTTCATTTCTAATATAATATGAGAAGCATCATCTTTTTGTTTTTTTAATGTTGCTATTTCGTCTGATACAATATTTCTACGGTATCTTAATTCTTCAAGTGTTTTAAGGATTGATTTGTGTGTAGAATCGTATTTGACAAAGGTTTCAAGGTTTATATCGGCACATCTATCTTTTATTGCTTTTTTTATATTTGATAAATTTTGTCTAAGATACTTGATTTCGAACATAACAATACCTATATATTAATAAGAATGAACCAGCTAAGTTTTAAATATATGTTTTTTAAGATAATTTAAAACAGAGTCGGGAGGAAAATTTACAATAAATTTATTTATTATTTAAATAATTAACACTTGTTGTGAATCAGGTCAATTAATAATCTGTGCAATATTTTTTTTTTGAAATTTAGATCAAAAGAATTTTTGGAGATTAATAAATGGAGGATATTAAGGGGATAAAGAAAGACGCAAGGGCCGAGGTTTTAAGAAAAATAGATTCTATGCCTGAAGTTTTACATCTGAAAAAAGAGAGAGATGTTTGTAATCGGCTTTTTGAATTTGCTAATTTTATGGAAGCTAAGGTTGTGTTGTTATATTTTAGCCGAAAGGGTGAGGTAAATAGTAAGAAAATCATTGAAAAAGCTTTGGAATCAGGTAAGATAGTTGTAATTCCTGTTATAAATAGTGATAAATTTAATATACATTTAATGAAGATAACAGATCCTTCAAAGGATATAATGATAGATGAGGATAATATTCCTCAGCCTAATATAAATAAATGTAAAAAAGTTCCCATAAAAAGCATTGATATTGCTGTTATTCCAGGTCTTGCATTTGACGAAAAAGGTGGGAGAATAGGAGTGGGAGATGGGTATTATGATAAGCTTATTCCAAAGCTGCCGGCAACAACAAGAGCTGTAGCATTGGCTTTAGAGGAACAGATACTGCCCCAGGTACCTATGGATACCCATGATAAATATGTAGATATAGTTATTACAGGTAAACGTATAATATATAAAATTTAAAATTAATTAATGAAAAAAGACACCAGAAAATATATACATCTTCGTAAAGAGATGGTAAAAAACCAAATAAAAGCAAGAGGGATTACAGATACAGATGTGCTTTCAGCAATGAGTTCTGTTCCCAGACATTTTTTTGTTAGCGAAGCGTTAATGGATCAGGCTTATAAGGATTTTCCATTGCCCATAGGGTATCAGCAGACTATTTCTCAGCCTTTAATAGTAGCAGAGATGACCAGAGCTTTGGAGCTTACCAAAAATGACAGAGTTTTGGAAATAGGTACAGGTTCTGGATATCAGGCTGCAATTATTGCGGATATTGTATTTAAGGTTTATACTATAGAGAGAATTCATGGTCTTTTTATAAGAACCAGACAACTATTCGATGAACTTAAATATCATAATATAGTTACAAAATATTCCGATGGAACACTGGGATGGAAAGAACAGAGTCCCTTTGATGCAATTATTGTTACAGCAGGAGCTCCAAAAATTCCTTCTTTGTTGGTGGATCAGCTGGCCATAGGAGGAAGGTTTATAATACCTGTGGGAGATAAAGTTTCCCAGACCCTTATAAAAGTTTATAAAGATGAGACAGGGGTTTATGAAACTGACTTAGGAGATTGCCGTTTTGTAAATTTAATAGGAGATCATGGATGGGATGATTAAGTGTGTTTTTTTATATTTGAGATAATAAAATCATTGAATTTATTACACAGGGGTGATTTGCTTCGGTTTTTATGGGAAGTTAGATAAAAAAATCTGCAGGGATTTATTCCTTCCACCATTACTGCTTTTAAAGTGCCGTGTTTCAATTCTTCTGATACTGCAATTTTTGAAAGGATTGAAACACCTATGCCCTGCTTTATCCCCTGGCAAACTGCTGATGTACTGCCCATCTCAGCTATAATATTTAAGTCATTTAAGTCTGCAGTTAAAATAATTTTCAAGATCTTTTATATGGCTGCTTATGGTAGGTTGTGAAATACAAATTTCTTTTCCTGCTTTTGAAAAGCTTTTAAGTTCAATGACTTTGCAAAATATATTAAGTTGCCAAAGATTCATGTTTTTTTTTAAACTTTTCTTTTATTTTTTTATTAACATAATCAGGTACCATATTATCAATGTTTCCGCCAAACCTTGCTGCTTCTTTAATTATAGATGAGCTTGTAAATATCCATTTTAAACCTGTCATGAGAAATACAGTTTGAATATTTTTGTTTAATTTTCTATTCATAAGAGCCATCTGAAATTCATATTCAAAATCAGATACAGCTCGCATGCCTCTTAAAACAGCAGTAGCCTTTTTTTGGACAGCATAGTTTACAAGCAGACCTCCAAAAGAATCTATTTGTATCTTGTCTGAAAGTTGTTTTACACTTTGTTCGATCATATCTTTGCGTTCATTAATGGTAAAAAGAGACTGCTTTGACGGGTTGTGAAGTATTGCAATAATAATTGTGTCAAATAGTTTTAAGCCTCTTTTTATTA